>CAZSUQ010000288.1:0-6725 GCA_964609935.1 uncultured Thermodesulfobacteriota bacterium
TACTTCGTGACAAAAGGCTTGTTCGGTGTGGAAAACTCAGGGAAGTGGGTCCAGAGGGCCTTGTGCTCGCTTGCAAAAACAAGATCCCCGGTCTCGGTGAACCCGTAACAGAAAGGCTTGATGCCGTAACGGTCGCGGGCACAGAAGAGCTTTTTCTCTCTTTGATCGAACAGGGCAAAGGCCCACATCCCGTTGAAGCGAGTGAGGCAGTCCACGCCCCATTCACGGAAGGCCTTTGGGATGACCTCGGTGTCGCTCTCGGTTCGAAACGTGTACCCCCGAGCCTTCAGCTCGGTCCTCAGCTCGATGTAGTTGTAGATTTCACCGTTGAACACGATCACCGTGCCCGTTTCCGGGTCCACCATGGGCTGATGGGATCGCGGGTTCAGATCCAGGATGCTGAGCCGGGAATGGGCGAGTCCAATCCCCTTCTCTTCCCACACCTGCTGAAAGTCAGGCCCCCTGTGCTTGAGCATGCGGATCATGGACCAAAGGCGATTCACGTCAGGACGTGAAGCAGGTTCCTTGAGCCACAATCCGGCGATCCCACACATTCGGCACGTTCCCACGGGGAAGAAGTTCAGGGGGTTTGATCTTAACACTGGAGGCCGAGAATGGGAAGAAGCGGAAAGGGTCTCCAAGTTGATTTTGCACCTGTTTCTGGTAGATTATGGGCAGTCTTTCGGGCCTTCGAGCCAACCATGGAGAAGGGAACATTCCCCTTGACGGATGAAATATCGGACGAAAAAGTCAGAGCAACGTTGGCCATCTGCACCCTGAATCGCCGCGCCGACCTGGTGCGAACCCTGCAGGAGATCGAAAAGCAGGAAAGCACCTCTGTTTGGGAACTCCTGGTTATCGACAACGGAAGCCATGACGGTGCCCTGGAGATTGCCCGATCGTTTGAAAAAAAGGGCCTCCTTCCCATGCGAGTGCTCACGGAACCCCGGCGGGGCGTCTCCTATGCTCGGAATCGTGCGCTTCAGGAAGGCAGGGGCGAGATCCTGGTCTTTGTAGACGACGATGTGGATTGCGATCCAAAACTCCTGGATGCCCACCTGAAGGCCTTTAACGACCTGTCGATCCAAGCCACAGGGGGAAGAATCGTTCCCCTGTTGCCAGACAGTACCCCCTCCTGGCTCAGGGCCTCGCTCCACGAGGAGACCGGAGGACCCACAACGAGATACGACTATGGCGATGAGGTCAGGGAGATCCGCATCAAGGGGGAGTACGCCATGCCCATTTCCTGCAACCTCGGCCTGCGCAGAAGCCTGGCGCTCGAGCTGGGCGGATTCCGTACGGATCTCGGCTTTACTCCCACAGGCAAGCGCATTGGAGGGGAGGACACCGAGCTCATGGTTCGAATCGGCAAGGCAGGAGGCAGGGTCCTGTATCTGCCGGATGCCAGGGTGGTCCACAGGGTCCAGCCCGAACGAGCCACAAAGGTCTATTACCGGACCTGGAATGTTGCCTATGGAAGGGCCTCGATTAAGATGCGAGAACAGCCCGGCATCCTCTTTACACTCGTCAGGGTCGTTGAACAGATGATCCGGATCCTCCGGTATACGGTGCTCCCTTTCAGCCTGATATCGGATTCAAGGGCAAAACGCTATCGCAAAAGATACCAGGCACTGGGAAGGATCCTTGAACTCCTTCGGATCCGATGGGAACCATGAGAGGCCTTCTCCGTGTGAGGGCGGAACCACCGCGAGGTTCAGCCGTATGTTCTCTGTCATCGTGCCCACCTACAATTCCCCCAGGGAGCTTGATCTGGTGATGTGCGGTCTTTCGAGGCAGACCCGGATGCCTGACGAGGTGCTGATTGCCGACGACGGCTCAGACGAGAAGACAGGTGATTTGATTGCTTCATGGACAAAGGTGCTGGCGAGTGAACTGAAGCATGTCCGGCACAAGGACAAGGGCTATCGAAAGGCCCGAATCGTAAACGAGGCTGTCAGGCGTTCACAGGGGGATCACCTGGTCTTTTTGGACGGGGACACCGTTCCCCACGCTTGCTGGCTGGCCGACCACGTGAAAGCAGCGAACGGCAGACGCGTTCTGTGCGGTCGGCGGGTCAAGCTGGGGCCCGAGCTTTCCTCTGGACTGGATCGAAGCGAGGTTCTGGCCGGCCGGCTGGAACCGCTCACCGGGAAGGTCTTCAAGGGATATCTCTCCGGGGACACCAAGCGCTTCATGCTCGGGGTCCGCCTGCCGAGTTGGGCTTCACGCACCTTTCATCCGCGGCCGCGCAAGCTTATGGGGGTGAACTTCAGCTTGCCTCGAAACGCCTTTGAGGATGTGAACGGCTATGACGAAGACTGGAACGTGTACGGGCATGAAGACCGGGACCTGGAACTTCGATTGATACGCAGCGGCCACCCCTTTTACCCGCTCCTGAACCGGGCCGTTGTTTACCACCTGTATCATCCCATGAGGCCCATCTCGGAAAAGACGAAATCCCTCATCCAGGCCCAGGAGGCCTCGGGCCGGACCCGCTGTGAAAAGGGCCTGTTTCAGGACGAGAGCTTCGATCCTGAACAGTGAAGGTCTTATTCCTTCCCGATCATGCGCCCTGGTCTTCCGGGCAGGGTGCCTCACTCCCCTCTGCCAGGAGCCTTTCCGCCATTTCCAGGACCGATTCAGCAGGAATGGCGGCCATGCAATTGAAGTCACGGCACCGGTCTTCAGGGCACCGGCGGCACAGCTTCCCTTCAGGCAGAAAGACATGATCCATCTGCCCGTAGGGGCCCCATCGCCTGGGGGAGGAATAGAAATGTGGACTGTAGAGGCCGATAACCTTCCTGCCCAGGGCGTCGGCAAGGTGGAGGGGGCCCGTGGAATTGCTGATGGTCAGGGACGCCTGGAGGAGCAGGGCGGCAAGATGCTCCAGGCCCAGCTTCCCGGAAAGATTGATCCCCTGTTTTCCCATGAATGCCCATACCTTTTCCACCACCTGTCGATCCATCTCGGTTCCGGTGAGGACCACCGGAACCTTCCTTTCCATGAGCATTCTTCCCAGGGTGCCGAAATGATGTTCCGGCCAGTTCAGCGAGGAGCCTCCTGATCCCGGGTGCAGGACCACGAACGGTTCTCCCTGTACAACCCCCACGGAGGTGAGGATCTCTCGAACGTGGGCTGTTGCTTTTTCAGGAACCGAAAGGCCGGCGGAAACTTTCTGAAAAGGGATGCCAAGGGCTTGGAGCAGGATCAGGTTCAAATCCCTTTCATGTCCGGTCATGTGCTTCCTGTGGATCTTTTTCCTCCTGTTGAAGAACAGGGAGTAATAGCGGTAGGCCGTTCCGACTCGATAGGGGATGCGGGCAAGGAAGGTGGCAAGCGCGAATCCCGGGCGTGGGAAAAGGTGAACGGCAGCGTCGTAATCGGTTTCCCGGAGATGGCGGATGAGCGCCATCAGGCCTCCAGGGCCCTGAAAGACATTCGGGATGACCCGGGTGATGTTCCTCTGCAACCTGGCCAGGGGGGCTGAAGAAGGGTGGGCGATCAGATCGATCCGGACATCGGGCAGGGAAGCCTTCAAGGCCTCTACGACCGGGAAGGAGAGGATCAGGTCCCCGAGCCGGTCCGTTCTGAAAAGGAGGATTTTTCCCCCTGCAAACGGTTTCAAGGGCGTCTTCTATCTTTTCTTTACCGGTTCTGCTAAAAAAAACAAGGAAGATGAATCCTCAAGGCCTGTTTGCCGAAGGGAAGAGTGATCACAAGATGAGGAGAGAACCGGTTTCACGTGTGCGATCAAGGAACTCCCCATGCCAAAGCTCTCGGTTGTGGTGATATGTTACAATGAGGAGGGCGTTATAGGCAAAAGCCTGTCCTCGGTTCAATGGGCGGACGAAATCATCGTGGTGGATTCGTACTCCACGGACGGGACATTGGAAATCGTCCGTCAATTCACCCACAGGGCCTATCAGCACACATGGGAAGGCTACGGAAAGCAGAAGAACCGTGCCCTCACCTATGCATCCTGCCCGTGGGTGTTGAGCCTCGACGCGGATGAGGTCGTCAGCCCGGAGTTGGGCCGGGAGATTCGGGACCTGTTGAAAAAAGAACCGGCCGAGACCGCCTTTTGGATTCCTCGCATGACCTTCTATCTGGGCCGGTTTCTAAGGCATGCCTGGCACCCGGATCGAAAATTGAGGCTTTTCAGAAAGGACCATGTAAAGTGGGGTGAGGAGGCGGTTCACGAAGGAATTCACCTGAACGGGCCGTGTGGCCGGCTGGGACATCCCCTGCTTCACTATTCCTTTGAATCGATCCGGGATCATCTTCAAACCATTCAACGATACACGACCCTTGGTGCGGAAGGCCTGTTCAGGGAAGGAAGAACCTTTTCCCTGCTTCGACTCCTGGGAAGCCCCATCGGCATGTTCCTGAAACAGTACCTTTTGAAACGGGGTTTCCTGGACGGGATTCCGGGCCTGGTTGCCTGCGTGCTCTCCGGGGTACATGAGTTCGTCAAGTACGCCAAGCTGTACGAACTCGAGAAGGGGAAGAAGACCCTTGCCCACGGAGGCGAGGCATAAGACCTTATTGTTGTCATCCACTGGGATTGCAAAGGCCCATTGCGTATGCGGATCATCCTGTACCGGTATCTTTTCAAAGAGCTCGTCCCTTCCTTCCTGATCGGCCTGTTCGCCTTCACCATGGTCCTGCTCATGGACAAGATCATGCGGATCGTGGAGTGGATCGTTCAGAAGGGGGTCCCTGTGGGAGAGGTGGTGAAGATGTTCGGGTGTCTGCTCCCGCAATTCTTCGTGCTGACCCTCCCAACGGCCCTCCTTCTCAGCGTCTTGCTCTCCCTCAGCCGGATCTACGCGGACAACGAACTCTATGCGTTGAAGACCGCGGGAATCAGCCTCTACAGGATCCTTCCTCCGGTGTATGTCTTTGCTGCGCTGGTAACCGCCACGTCCCTGTTCCTCACCACCTGGGGAGGCCCGCGTGCCACGCAGGCCTTCAAGTCCATGTTTTATTCCGTTGCCTCACAGAACCTGTTTTTCGGTCTGAAGGAGCGCGTGTTCTTTGACGATCTTCCCGGCTATGTGATCTACATCGAGCACGTGGACCCGGAACGCCAGAAGATCGAGGGCGTGTTCATCGCAAACAACAACTTTCCTCAGGGACCGGCCTACTACTTTGCCAGGGAAGGATATGCATACGGAGACGTGGAGAGAGGGAAGATCGACCTCATCCTGAAAAACGGTACCCTTCATCACAGCGTGGAGGAGCGCGGCACCTACCAGATGGCGGACTTTGACACCTTTCGGATGCAGATCGATCTCGGGTTCCTGCTCGAGACGGCAAAGAGCCGCGAAAGGGGGGTGGAGGAGCTCACCCTGTCCGAGTTGCGCAACAGCATACGGGACAGAAGCGAAAAGGGGGAGGATGTTCGGCGAGCTTCCCTCAGCTACCACCAGCGGCTCGCCCTGCCGTTCGGGGCCCTGGTGCTCTGTACGCTGGGGATTCCCCTTGCACTCCTTTCGCAGCGTGCCGTCCGCTATACCGGGTTTTCACTCAGTATCGTGGTGATCCTGATGTACTATGTTCTGCTTCAGGCAGGGGCGGGAATGGTGAACGCAGGGAAGATTCCCTCTGTTGTGGCAGCTTGGATCCCGAATGTCTTGCTGGGGGTCCTGGGCATCTACCTCCTGTGGAAGAAGGCGGAGGAGAAGCCCCTGAAGATCCTGGAGCTATACGCCCAGGCTGTCCAGGACCTTCAGGACACGATCCGCAAGTGGACCCAGCCGGCTACCTGAGGGCTCGCCCCTAAGATGACGTGTCCAGGTACTTTTCCATCATGCGTGCCAGGGCAGGCAAAGAGGAAACAACCTCTTTCTTGGCCTTTGGCCTGAGCTTGTTATAGGTACCCTGCGCCCGCTTGCTATCCAGATTCCTGGATTTTTCATCGGTTACGGAGAGGAGATCATCTGCAATGGAATCAAAGTGGGGCCGGAGGAACTCGATCCAGGGGGTCCCCTTTCCCTCTTTCTGGAACCGTTGAAAATAGGGGTCCAGCTTTACGATAAAGTCCGGCATCAGCCCCTCGATCACCTTCCGCAGGGCACTTCCCCCTTTCACACTTTTGAGGAGCTTGTATGCGGCCTTGATGGCCAAGCCGGTGATGCCCGACCGCTTGGCAACCTCTTCATCCAAGACCCGGGTGGAGTCCTGGACCACGGCCTCATAAACCTTGGGATCATCCACCAGTTCCTTCAGGCTTTTCATCTTTCTCCATCTCCTTGTTGTAGGCGTTATCGATCAACATGGACTGAGCAGAGCAGAACCAACCTCAAAAGGTTAGCCGGAACGTCGGTTTTTGGCAATTCCCGCGGGTTCCCTGTTCCGTACGGTGCATGAAAACTGCGTGGCGAAAACGCTGGAAGGATTCCATGCTTGTGTTGCTCGCTGGTGGATCCCTCCTGCAATGCGCAGGTTAAGGGTGATTTGCCTGGCGACGCTTTGCCCGGGTCATGATGAAGTTTTTTGTCTTTCTCAGGGCTTGTGCACCGGGGGGCGCCTTTTCATACACGGCGTCATGTGGGCAGAGTTCCATGCAGCACAGACACTCGATACATGCCTTCTCGTTGATCAGGGCCTTGGGGTTGAAGGAAATGGCGTCTTCAGGGCAGCTCATCCCACAGATCCCGCAGGCTTCGCATCTTTCCGGATCCACCCGGGGTTTTTGCATGTGCAGCCAGTACAGGGCTCTT
>CAZSUQ010000289.1:0-6699 GCA_964609935.1 uncultured Thermodesulfobacteriota bacterium
CTCGAAGAAGAAGCTGGTCGTCCGCCTCCCATGAGGGTGTGGCTCCCTGAAAGTAAGACAGGTACTTTTTCGCCACCGCCACAGCTTCCGCGTCGTCAGCCACCATAACATCCACGACGCCGTTTCTGGTTTGCACGTCCATTGGACCGACTTCTTCCGGTTTGAAAACCCCGAGCCCGCCGCCTTCGATCATCACCGGCCCACCCATCCCGATGTTGGAGCTTTTTGTCGCAATGATCACGTCGCAACAGCCAAGAAGAGCTGCATTCCCTGCGAAACACGGTCCCGATACAATGCCAACCACGGGCGCCCGACCACTGAGTCTGGCAAACGCGCTGAACGTGTGATAATCCAATCCGGCTGCCATGATGCCATAGACATCGCTGTCGCCTGGTCTTCCGCCTCCGCCTTCTCCAAAAAAGACCA
Organism: uncultured Thermodesulfobacteriota bacterium; assembly: GCA_964609935.1. GTDB lineage: Bacteria > Desulfobacterota > DSWW01 > DSWW01 > DSWW01 > CAYTRL01. The sequence continues at coordinate 427 of CAZSUQ010000289.1, forward strand.
GGGGCAGCCGTTGTTCGTGTGCCAGGAGCAGCATACGATCCATCTTTTTGTGATTGAAATATCCCTGGGTGCCGGCCAGAACCGTATAGTCGTATGCCATCACCATGCAGCGCGCAGTGTCCTCCCCAAAAAGAGCGCCATTGACCGAACCGATGCCTGTGATCAGGCCGTCGGCGGGAGTCTTGGCGATGAGGTCGTCCGTGGCTTTTCTCCCGCGCTGCGCGGCAATGGCCAATGCGCCGTATTCGATAAAAGAATCTTCATCGCACAAATCTTCCATATTGGTTCGGGCCGTACGTCGGTTTTTTTGCTCTCGTTTGGCAACCGCTTCGGGACGATTGGCATCGAGGCCAAAGGAGAGCCGATGGATGAGCTCGGCCAGCTCCGGGCGAATCGGTTTCGAGTCGTTTTCGTCGTTACCTTCCGGTTGGGGCGTGTTATTCTCTTTGTCTGCCGGCGGCTTCATGTTCTCCTACCCCCGTATGATCTCGGTAAGGGTGATGCGCACAGATAGAATCGAGATGTTGTATTGAATCCTGAACATTCTTCTGATCTGAAGGTTGCGATACAGATTTTAGAGTTTTTCTGAAAAGATAACAAAATAACCTTCCATACGAGCAGAGTCGTTCCTGAGGCGACGGGGAGAAAGAGATGATTCAGCAAGCGATTGATTTTCGCGAAGAAAGTGAAGCCCTTTACCAGTTGATCGATCCATTAAGGGACGAAGAATATGAAAGAAAGACGCAGTTCAAGGGGTGGACCATCCATGACGTCATTGGCCACTTGCACCTGTGGAATTGGGCTGCCGATCTTTCGCTCACAGACGCGGATGCCTTCGGAGCGTTCTTTAAGAAAATAGTGGATAAGCTCCTGTCCGTAGGCTGGCGAAAGGCTGAAGAAGAATGGCTCAATGGTTTGAGAAACAGGGAACTGCTGGATACATGGCGTCAATACTATCTTGAGATGTCCGAACGGTTTGCTGGAGCGGATCCGAAACAGAGGGTCCCATGGGCGGGTCCGGATATGAGTGTGCGATCCAGTATCAGTGCGAGATTCATGGAAACCTGGGCTCATGGGCAGGCCGTTTATGACCTGATGGGCGTTGTACGGATCAACTCGGACAGGATAAAGAACATCGCTGTGCTGGGAGCCAACACCTTCGACTGGACGTTTACGGTGCACGGCATGGAGGTGCCGGGACCAATGCCGTACCTCAGATTGACGGCACCATCCAGCGAACGGTGGGCGTGGGGAGATCCTTCAATTGAGAACCGGATCGAAGGATCTGCGGAAGAATTCTGTCAGGTCGTAACCCAGGTCCGCAATATCGGGGACACAACTCTTGTCGTTAAAGGGGATACCGCCAATCAATGGATGGCCATTGCCCAATGCTTTGCAGGGCCGCCGGAACAGCCACCGCCAGCGGGAACACGGTTTCCTGTGATGTTGAACGGCAGTCAGAGATAAAGCGGCTTCTGCTTTTTCCTCTTCTGTTCCGCCTTTGCAGGCGTCTCATGGCGAAGACCGCCACCAGCGGGAAGACCAGTGCCAAGAGATGATTTGCGAGGAGAGAGGGTGAACCTGGGGCTGCATGAATCGTGGATGCCGGGGTGCCCCAAGGCGGATCGGGTTCGTCCTGAAAGTGATCCCGCACCGCATCCCAAACGTCCGTTTCCGAGCCCTCGTAATTCAGGGCCCAGATGGCGATCCCGCCCAGATCCTGCGCCAGGACGAGATCGAACTTGCGTGACAGGCTCTCTGAATCGTCGTACCAAAGCTGATGCGGGCCGGTGTCGGTGTACAGGACGAACGGGGTCTCGGAATCCGCATCCCAGTTGCTCCCGTAGGTGCCTGCCATGCCCTTTGCATCCGTATAGCGGATTCCAACGCCGCCCCCTGTGGCCTCTCCCGGGATCGTGTAGTCCACGCTGGGCCAGTCGTACCCGTAGAAGGGGAGGCCGAGAATGAACTTCCCCCGGTTTTCCCCTCCACCCCACACCAGGTAGTCATTGACCGTCCAGGTAATGCTGTAGGGGCCCCACAGGCTGCTGCCGCTCAGGGGGGATACAGGTCCCGGGTCCCCGCCGCTCCAGTGGTAGTCGTAGCCCATGATGACCAGCCCATCGGAGTTGAGGGCCAGCAGGTCGTAATCGAACACACCGCTCCAGTCCACCGCAGGGGTGGCGATGGTCACCTGGAACCCGGGGATGGAGCTGTGAAAGGCAGTGGACAGCTCGGTCATGAGGTTCACGAGGTTCGCCTTGTTCGTTCCCCCGGCCGGGACGCCCTCGAAGTCGATGTTTACGCCGTCGCCTCCGGCATCCATGACCAGCGTCAGCAGGTTGTTGGTCAGGCGGGTCCGGTTCCCGGCATCGCTCAGCACGGAGGTAATCGTGGGCCCGTCAAAGCAGGTGACGGTGAGAACCACCTCCACGCCCATGGCATGGGCCGTGGATATCAGTGCCGAGGTGGTGGTTCCCCATCCGTGGAGCTCTGAGATGGAACCATCCCCGGCTGCCGTATCCACCTCCGCGGAGAAGTAGGCGACCGTGGAGAGGAGGTCCCAGTGAAAACCCGAATACCCTCCCACCCAGTAAGGGTAGTAGCCAAAAACCTTTTTTGTCAGTTTCGGCGCTTCTTCCGGGACGGGCAGGGGTTTGAAAGGCTCTTCCATGGCGGACTCGAAGGGAGGGGTCCCCCTGTGCCGTTCCAGTTCCCTTTGATGGATGCCTGCCCTGTCCACGGACGCCCTTGCAGGGTCGTGGGCCAGAACGGTCAAGCAAATGGACAGCAGGACGAGTTCAGGAACATTCACCGGGCGCTGTCCACACCATCGGTTCTTCATGGCTGAATCCCTGAACATGCTGCACTCCTCACGTTTGGATACGCACTTCTGTATGAACCCTCCATCAAACCGCCGCGCCGGTCCGTCAGGGCGTCCACTGGTTGCCGGGACGGGCCCAGTCGTGCTTGTCAAAGCTGCCGGTTTTGTGACCCTGCATGGCCTCGTAAGCCAGCCACTCCTCGCCTCCGTTCACATACTGCAGCTTCGGGTGCTTGGCAAAGTAGGTTTGAAACATCGTGGGCTTGAAGTTCAGCCCGGGTTCCAGGTGATCCGGCAGGCCGTCCTTGTCCTTGTCCTTCTTGGACAGGTCCTGAGGGGAGATCTTGGAGTACCAGTTGTGGTTGGTGAGAAAGTGCTGATATTCGTGCAGTACGGCAACGGCAAATGTGTCGATGTTCCGCACGGTTCGCATGCCCGAGTACTTCTGCGGCGCGTTGCGGTCGAGCAGGGGGAACACCAGCTCGAACGGGGTTGTCAGCCTGGACAGGTCGCAGATGAACACGACCTTGTAGCCGAACTTGGGATTGTAGATCCCGGTCACGCCCGGTTTCTTGCACAAGTCCGTCGTGCTGCCGCCGTAGTCCAGCGCAACGATCTGCCCCTTGGGCCGGCTTGCCGGTGTCTGTTTCCAGTAATAGAACCAGTTCGGCACACTGCCGCCGGGGTTGTTGTCGGCATCGCGCGGGAAGAACAGCTTGACGGTGCGGGTGGCACTCTTGTGGCAGTTCTTTTCGTTGATGGAGGCTGTGAACACCTTGTCCCCAAGCCCGGAAAGGTCTTTTGGCAGTCCCCGCAGCGTCACCTTCAGGTGGTTGCCCTGGCGGTTCTTGGGCTCCACCTTGACCTGGGTGGACCCGTCGAACTGGGGGAGGGCCCAGGTGATGTGCTGCTCGTGCTTGGCCGGCTTTGCACTGGCCGTGAGATCAATGGTCAGTTCGCCCGTCTGATCGCTGGAGAAGGCCAGCTTGTGCCCCTCTGCCGGCGACGTGATGCGGAGCTCGCAGTGCCTTTGCCCTGTGGGCCTTATCTCTATATCCAGCTGCTCATTTGTGGTCTGGTCCGGCAGCGGACTGCTCTTCCACTGCAGGTTGCGCGTCAGCGTCTGTCCTTCGAAAAGCGCTTCGAAGTCGGCCGGGGTGAACGTGAGGCCCGCCTTTTTCAGGTCCTCCGGAGAATCGTAGCCGCCCCCGACCTGAAACGGGATGCCGATCCCCCAGTGGGCCTCGGCGGCCTGGGGCGAAACCCAGCCTCCGAGAGGGCAGAAGAATATGTTCATTTCACCGGGCAATGTGTATCCGTGATCGTAGCTCAGCATCACGGTGGGTCTGTCACCGAAATTGATGTGCTGTCGGCCGAAGCTGAAGGATCCTGAAGGCCGGCATTGGTCACCGAAGTGCTGAATGAGATATTCCACGTGTTTCAGGTCGAGATTCCAGGGCCCGCCCGGCGCCGCCGGCAGGGTGTTCATTAAATAGGCCTTCCTGCCGGAATCGTGGATCAGCTGCCCGAGGCCCTTGTAGACATAGGAATAGGTGAAACGTTCGTCCTCCTTGGTGCAGCCGGCCGTGAGCACCGTTGCCTGGTGAGCGATCCTCAGGTCGAGGGGGAGGCATTCCACCTCGCCCACGCCTGCAGGTGACGGGAATGTTGCGTTGTTGAAGCCCGGGCAGGGTGTATTCATCACGCTCGTGACATCCGGGTGGCTTTGCATGCCCTTCATCAGGCTGCTCGCCCGTTCGGCCGCCTTGGTCAGGCAGTTCAGGTCGCTCCCACAGGCCGACACAGCGTTTTCCATCTCCTGGGCCTGGCGCTGCAACTCTTCAAGGGTCTGTGCAAAAGATGCGCCTTCCCATGACGAGATCACGAAAAGCAGGACAAGAAGCGGTTTGACGATCAGGGCCTGTTTTGACAAGTGCCTTGGGTGCCGCATGCGTCCGTTCTCCATGTGTGGGAAAAGGAAGATGAAAAAACAACTTCACCCTTCGGATCCGAATCTTCCATGCTTCCACCATTCTCGCAACGAAGTTTCATGCAAGCTGCGGGCTACGCAAACGTAGTATAGGAAGGGCGAGATTTCATTGTCAACGAAAACAGGCGCGGGCATGGAAGAGGACGATGAGGACGGATTGAAATCTTGATTCGTCATGGAGTCTTGACTAACCTATACACATCCATACGTGGGATGAACCCGTCGCCGTTGCGGCAGGGCTAACCCGTAAGGTGCATGAAGCCTTCACCTGCGAACGATGGAAGCATGCAAACTGCTGGTTAGGTGATTCGGTTATTACTCTCAGCAGGGCCGGAGTCTTTCCGCATGGCAGGGAAATCGAGCTGTGAGGATTTGAAGCGAAGGGTCAGGGAGCTGGAAAAAGAGATCCTTGACCGGAACAAGGTCGAGGCCGAACTGCGGAACAGCGAAGAGCGGTTCCGGGAGTTGGCGGAACATTTTCCCGAGATCGTCTTTGAGATGAACGAGCGCGGGCTGCTGACGTTTGTCAACAAGAAGTCGTACGAAATCACCGGCTACGGGAAAGAGGACGTGGAAAAAGGGTTTCGGGGTGTCAACCTGTTCGTTCCGGCCCACAGGAAGAGAGCAAAGGCGAATATCCTGGAGCTGATGAAGGGAGGGGAGGTGGGCATCTCCGAATACACGGCGCGGCGAAAGGATGGAACGGAATTTCCCATCATGGTCCGGTCCACACCCATTCTCAAGGACGGGAGAGCAGTGGGGCTGAGAGGGATCATTCTTGATATCACCGACCGGAAACAGGCGGAGGAGAGGCTCAAGGAAAGCGAGGAGAAGTACCGGCAGCTCTTCTCAACGGAATCGGATGCGATCCTGCTCTTCTATGCGGATACAGGGCAGTTCTTTGACGCGAACGATGCGGCCTCCAAGCTCTATGGGTACACAAAAGAGGAATTTCTCAAGCTCAAGGTGGAGGATATCTCCGCAGATCCGGTGGCAACAAGGAACTCGGTCAGGAAAACCATTGCAGGGAAGCTCACCAAGATTCCTCTTCGATATCACAAGAGAAAGGACGGGAAGCCATTTCCGGTGGAGATATCGAGCAGTACCTTCATGCTGGGGAATCAAAAGGTGGTCTGTGGGACGTTGAGGGATATCAGCCAGCGCATGAAGATGGAGGAGGAGCTGAGAAAACACCGCGACCAGCTCGAAAAGCTGGTTGAAGAGCGCACGGCGGAACTCAAGGCCGCGAACCGGCAGCTTCGAAAGGAGGTGGGCGAGCGAAAGCGGGCGGACCAGGCACGGAGGGAGAGTGAGAGACAGTACAGTAAGCTCGTGGAAAGCTCCCTCACCGGGATCTACATCGTTCAGGAGGATCGGGTCGTGTTCGCGAACAACCGGTTTGCCGAGATCCACGGATACCCGAGGAAAGAACTTGAGGGGCTGGAGAGCTGGAAGCTGG
>CAZSUQ010000290.1:0-6699 GCA_964609935.1 uncultured Thermodesulfobacteriota bacterium
GCGGCCCTCGATGGAATCGATGTGGTAGTAGGCCTCGTGTTCGTTCTGGTCGAAGCGGATGTCGTCAAAGATAAAGAACTCCGCTTCCGGGCCGAAATAGGCCACGTCCGCCACCCCCTGGCTGGTCAGGAATTTCTCCGCCTTGCGCGCGATGTTCCGGGGGTCCCGGGTATAGTCCTCGCCCGTGACCGGGTCGCAGATGTTGCAGATGATGCACAGCGTTTTGTGGGCCATGAAAGGATCCACAAAGGCCGTGTCCGCTACGGGCTTTACGAGCATGTCCGACTCGTTGATGGCCTGCCATCCACGAATGCTGGAACCGTCGAAACCCAGCCCCGCTTCAAAGGAATCTTCAGAGATCTCCCTCGACGGCACGGAAAAGTGCTGCCAGAGCCCGGGAAAATCCATGAACCGGAGGTCCACGATCTCGATACCCTCACTCTCGATAAACTTCAGTAAATCTTTGGGGGTCTTCAACTCATTCATTTCCCTTTTCTCCTTATCTTTGTTGAAAGGTGGCCAGAGGGTTCCCGCCGGCTGAAACATTCGACCAAGCAGCGCCCTTAAGATATTGCCCCACATGAAATGGCAAGTTCTGTGCCATGGCGTGTTACATGAAAATCAACATAAAATTAAATGGTTACGGCGATGAGCAGGGTGGGCAGCGAAAAACAAAAAAGACAATATTGTTGGTTAGCTTCTCAGTAGACAACATTTTTGTCGTTATGTATGTGATGCGGGTCCGGGGATTCCCACTTATTCTTCCAGGTCGTTGTTATTGGCAAGAACGCCCTGGAGTGTTTTTTTGATGAAATCCACCTGCCCCTCTTCGTACACCTTCTGACCTTCGAAGTCTCTCACATAGAAGATGTCCATGACCTGGTCCACGTGGGTGGCGATCTTTGCCACGAGGACATCGAGACCGCACTCGAACAGGGCATGGGTGATCTTGTAGAGAAGACCGGGAAAGTCGTGTGTGTAAACCTCGATGATCGTGAAAAAGTCGGACTCGCGGTTGTTCACCACAACCTTGTCGGGCTTCACGGTTCCTTTTGTTCTGGCCGGCCTGCTCGCATTCATCTTCTTGATCAGAGCGTCTTCCCATACCAGATCTCCTGAGATGGCTGCATGAAGATCGCGGCGGACGCGGTCCCATGCCTGGTCCTCTAGGAGTTCGTCCCGGGGCGGTGTGACCGTGAAGATGTCCAGGGCGGTCCCGTTGCGCCACGTGTAGATATTCGCATTCAGGATGTCCAGGTTGTTCAGCGTGAAGACACCCGAGATCCTGGAAAACAGCCCCGGATGGTCCTTTGCACACACGGTGACGGTTCGGTAATCCGTTTCAGGAACGATCCCGATACTGCAGGCCATGGGTTCTGCATCCAGCCTCTTGATCAACTCCATGTGCCGGAGGATATCCGTGGCGGGCGTTTCCAGAAGATAGCGTGGGGACATCATGTCGAACAGGTTTTCCACCTCCTCCCTCGACAGGTCCGTGGTCTTGTCATGAATCGTCCTCTTTTTGTCTTCCACGGTCCTGGCGGACGTGGACGTGACGAGCTCTCCCTTCTGGATCAGGTGCCTCGTCTTGAAGTAAAGCTCCTTGAGGAGCGTGTCGATCCATCCGCTCCAGGCCTTGGGGCCGGTGGCCCGGCAGTCCGCCACGGTGAGAAGGTAGAGCATCTCCAGGGATTCCAGATTCCTTTGTTTCCTTGCGAACTGAACAACGACCTTTTCCTCCTGGATGTCGCGCTGTGTGGCGGTTTTCATCATGGTCAGGTGCTCGAGGACGAGGGAGGAAATCTTTTCCACCTCCTCCTCAGTGAATCCCATGCGGCTGAAGACCTTCTGCGCGATCCGGGCCCCCTGGCTGGAGTGATCCCCGCCCGGATGTCCCTTGCCGATGTCGTGGAAGAGGGCGGCCCAGGTCAGGATCTCCGGGTTCGAGATCTCATGAAACAGCTGGGCCGCAAGCTGATCCTCCTGACAGGCATCCGGTTCACCGAACCCCTTGAGGATCTGTACCGTTCGAACCGAGTGCTTGTCCACAGGGTAGAGATGATATTCATCGTACTGGATACGGTTTACGATTCCTTTTGTTTCCGGTATGAGAGCGGCCATGAAGCCGGTGGTGAACATCTCGTTGATCACTCCCGCGGCATAGGGTGAGGCCATGATGATTCGTCGAAGTGCATGGATTACAGTGCCCGATGTTCTGTATTCTTCATCCACCAGGTGCAGGCAATCCCTGATCACCCGCCGAGACTCCATGGAAAGGGGACATTCGTGCATGGCGCTCAGCTCGAAGATCTTGATGAGCAAGAGGGGGTCCCTCTCCACCGCCTCCTGAGACTCGAAACTCAACGCATCGCCCGATCGCTTCAAGCCCTGGGTGCGCAAACGAAATGGTCGTTTCCGAATGGGCTTGAACGTCTTTGAGGGCATGGCCTTGCTCAGGAAAAGGAGATGCAGATGCTTGAGGAAGTCCATGTGTCCGTGCATGGTTCCCAGGAATACCTCCACGGCCTGCTGGCCGTTCGTGTCCACAAAGCCCAGGACGCGGGCCAGCTCCACCTGGTATTCGAAATAGAGCTGGTCGCACTTCCTGCCTGTCATGTGATGGAGCCAGTTTCTTGCCGTCCAGATAAATGAGAGCGCTTCACGGAGTGCAATAAACTCGTTCTCGGTGAGGTGGCCGTGCCCCACCAGCTCGGATGCCTCCCTGATCCGGTACTGGGCCCAGGCGATCCAGAGGATGGCGTGATAGTCCCTCAACCCCCCCAGGCCCTCCTTCACATTCGGTTCGAGCATGTAGCTGGAATCTCCGTAACGTGTGTGACGCCTGCTGTTTTCCTCCACGAGCCACCGGATGAAGGAGCGCGCGTGCCTGTGGAGGACCCTTTCCTGGATGTGCTGCTGAAGGGAGGCGTGCAGGGGTGAGGAGCCACAGAGAAAGCGCGTGTTGGCCAGCGAGGTCAACACCTCGAAATCCTCGACTGCCAGCTGCCCGCACTCCTTGAGCGTGCGTGTGCCATGGCCCACCTCGAGCCCCAGGTCCCACAAGGGGTAGAAGATCTCCTGAACCAGCTCCTGTGCCTCCTCAGGGACCCTTTTCTTGAACAGGAGAAGAACGTCCACATCCGAGTGCACGCACTGTTCCCCCCGGCCGTACCCGCCGAGGGCAAGAAACACGAAGGGGTTCCTTGCCATGTGCATCTTCGGGCCGACAGAGCTGGAACGGAAGCTCTCGCGGAAATATTCATCCAGTATTTCCGTGTAGCTTCCCTGAAAGTCCGTCTCTTCGTTCCTGGTAAAGGAACGTGCAAGGTGCTCTTTCTTTTCCTTCAGGATCTGTACCGGTGTCTTCATGGCAGAAGCGAATCCGATTTCTTCAGACTTGTTGGGGTTCGGATATATGTACGTTTCTATGATCAGGGAAACCCTGACTCATCTTGTTAGCAAAGGGTATGCCATGAGGTTTAACCCGGATATTGCACGGGTCACCTGCTGCGGCTTGAAGGACTTTTGCTCCAACTTCGCGTTTCATTTCGGTTTTCAGTGCCTCGTAACGTTGACTCGTTCAATATACGGGCTGCCGAAAATCGCAGGGAATTTCGGCAAAGAAGTGGTGAAAGGCAGGAAGATCCGGATCCGGGATCCACTTTTATACAAATTTGTCGCCTTTCTCTGCGGCCTGCATGTTCTCAAGGCCCGGAGCCGGGCGCTGCATACGCGTAACGATTTGAATGACAAGGATAGTTTGGATCCCTGGAATCATTGGCACGGGATTTGTAATCTGCATGCCGGGAAGAGAATCAGAAGTCCGGCTCATCGGGAAAGATGGAAATCACGACCGGAGGCAGAGAACATGAAGAAGGCCTTCAAGACAAGAAGCAGTGTGACAAGGGAAGGAATCGGCAGCGGAAAGGAGAAAGGCATGCGAAACAGAAGAATCGGAAGGGTTGGTCTTGCGGCAATGATCCTGGTGGTCTCGGCTCCTGCACTTGGGTGGGCGTTCATCGCAAAGGATGCCAAGCCAACGGCATCCGGAGATGTGGGGATCTACAGCCAGTACATCTGGAGAGGGTTTGCCTTGAGCGATGACAGCGTGGTGATTCAGCCATCCGCCACGGTGGAGTACGCCGGTTTCAGGTTGAACCTGTGGGGAAACCTGGACACGGACTATCCTCCGTCACTCACTACGCCGGGCAACGAATACCAGTGGAACGAGACCGACTTCACCCTTGCATACGACAGGGGTTTCGGTCCGGTGGCCGTGGGTGTGGGCTACATCTACTACGCCCTGGACGCCGTGCCGGATTCCCAGGAGATCTATCTCAGCCTCGGAGCGGATGTTCCGCTGTCTCCCACATTCACGGTCTACAGGGAGATGGCTTACGATCCGGGGTGGTACATGAACCTCGGCATCTCTTACTCCCACGAACTGACGGAGAGCGGGATATCCCTGGACCTTGCCGGGTCTGTTGGCTACCTGGACCCGGATGGGGGTGCGGGTGGGTATTTCAATGAAGCACTGATCTCCCTGGGATTTACCATCCCGTTCTGCGAATATTTCTCGGTGAGCCCCATGGTGGCCTACACGGTCTACCTGTCGGGCAAAGCCTATGACACGTTGAAGGCGAATCCCTTTGACAACAAGGCAGAGCACATCTACGGGGGAGTTTCCCTGTCCGTGGCGTTCTAGTCCGCACATTGCATGAAGCCTTCTACTGCGAGCAACGCAAGCACGGAGCCGTCTGAGCCCCGGAACGGGTCTCAGACGGTTTTTCATTGATGCCGTCCATATCCCCACAGGTGGGCCGGCCCCAAGAAAAACCTCGGCGTGCTCTCAGCCGGAGCGGCTCTTTTTCCGATTCTACTAGCAGGCCATTGAAAACCACCCACCTGCTGCGTTACGCTCATGCAGCGGAACCGAGCACTCTTCTTCTGGGGATTTTACCCTATGTGCGGAATCTGCGGAATCGTCACGCAGGACAGAAGCCAGCGGCCCACCCGCCTGCTCAAGCAGATGATCCTCCGTCTGCGACACAGGGGGCCTGACGAGTACGGGCTCTTTGAGGATGCATACACCGGCATGGCCCACTCCCGGTTGAGCATCATCGACCTTTCCACAGGAACCCAGCCTATTCACAACGAGGACAAGAGCCTGTGGCTCGTCTACAACGGGGAGGTCTTCAACTACATCGAGCTGCGTGAGGAACTGCTTTCCGCAGGACACAAGTTCTACACCACCTCCGACACCGAGGTGGTGCTGCACGCATACGAGGAGTTCGGCCCGGACTGCCTGTCAAGGTTCAACGGCCAGTTTGCCATCGCCATCTGGGACCGGAAGAAGCGGGAGCTCTTCCTGGCCAGGGACCGGGTGGGGATACGGCCCCTCTACTACCACACGACAAAGGATCGCCTGGCCTTTGCATCCGAGCTGAAATCGCTGTTTCTCGTCCCCGGGGTGAGGGCAGGCGTGGACCCGGAGGCCCTGGAGCAGACCGTGACCTTCTGGGCCCCGCAGGCACCCCGAACCCCCTTCAAGGGGATCCGGGAACTGGAGCCGGGGCACTTTCTCCTCTACAGTGCCACGGACCGGCAACACCGCAGGCAATCCTACTGGGATCTCTCCTTTGACGTTGACAGGGAAATGGAGGGAAGGTCGGAAGAATCCCTTGGCCAGGAGCTGCGAAGCCTCCTCCTGGATGCAGCCACGATCCGGCTCCGGGCGGACGTTCCCGTGGGTGCCTACCTGAGCGGGGGGCTCGATTCCTCGGTGATCACGACCCTGATCAAGCGGTTTTCCGACACGCCCCTCAGGACCTTTTCCATCGGCTTTCAGGACAAGGTGTTCGATGAGACCGCCTATCAGAGGAAGGTTGTCTCTCACCTGGCCACGGACCACCTGGAAACCTTCTGCACGAACCGGTCCATTGCAGAGGCCTTTCCCCGTGTGGTCTGGTTTGCAGAGAAACCGCTGCTGCGAACCGCACCTACGCCGCTGATGCTCCTGTCCGGGCATGTGCGGAACAACCGGTTCAAGGTTGTTCTCACCGGGGAGGGCGCGGACGAGTTCCTCGGTGGCTACAACATCTTCAAGGAGGCCAAGATCCGGGCCTTCTGGGCCCGCCAGCCGGAGAGCTCATGGCGGCCGGTCCTCTTCCGGAGGCTCTACCCCTACCTGGAAAAACCGGGAAGCGGCAAGCGGTCGGCCTTCCAGATGTTCTTTCGGCAGGGCCTCACCGAGACCGGGCTTCCCACCTATTCACACCTGGTGCGCTGGCGGAACACGTCCCGTATTCGCGGGTATCTCCAGGATGACTGGCAGCAGGCCTGCAAGGGGGTTTCCCCCATCGAGGAGTTCGTGTCCACGCTTCCCGGGGACTTTTCCGGCTGGCCGCTGGTTCACAAGGCCCAGTACATCGAGATCAGGACCTTTCTCTCCTCCTATCTCCTCTCCTCACAGGGAGACCGCGTGGCCATGGCGAACAGCGTGGAAGGGAGGTATCCCTTCCTGGACCACCGGGTCATGGAGTTCTGTGCAGCGCTGCCTCCACGGTTCAAGATCAAGGGCCTGAACGAGAAGTACCTGCTCAAACGCGCTTTCCGGGACGAACTGCCCGAGGAGGTGGTCAACCGGCCGCAGCAGCCCTACCGGGCGCCCATCTACCGCAGCCTGGTTCAGAACGACCC
>CAZSUQ010000291.1:0-6691 GCA_964609935.1 uncultured Thermodesulfobacteriota bacterium
GCCAAGCGCAAGTGGTCTGCCCTGAAGTTCCACCTGGTGGTGACGGACTACAAACTCGGTACCGGGAAAAACGGTCTTTCACTTCTTGTGTATCTGAAGAAGCAGGGGCGCAGCACCCCCGTTATTCTCATGTCGGGATGGAATGCCAAGTGGCTCGGGCCCGTGTCAAAGAGATTGGGGGCAGATGCATTCCTGGAAAAGCCGTTCCCCATCGGTCAATTCCTTGAGGAATGTGCCCGATCCATCCGGGGCGGGAAGGAAACGCCTCACCTGACCTTTCAAGATTGCCCGGCACAAGCAAACGAAGGGTAATTCCCAAAGAATGGGGTTGTCTGGTATATTCATTCCCGATCATGACCCCTCACATACCATCTCATCCGAACGAATCGCCTCCCCGGGAGAAGGTCAAGCCCTTCAAGCCGTCCTTCCTGTTCCTTTTTCTTCTCTTCTTTCCTCTTTCTGTTGCTGGATGTAAGAGCGGAACAGGGCATTCCCTGACAGAGCGGAACCTGCAGACACCTCACATTCCCTCAACCACGCCTGAGCATCCCTTTACCTGCAACCCTCTTCTCCCGGGTTGTATGGCTCCGTGTCCGTCGAGCCTTATTACGAGGTTTGATGAAAGCTCGCTGACCGGGATCCGGCTGGATCTTTCGGAGGAAACGTTCTCGAGGAGCTTCGGGCCCGGGATTCTTCGAAAGGGCTCGAACCTGCTGAAGCCCATGGTGTTCAACCATTCGGACGGGTTCAGTCCCCTGGGCCTGATCATCGTTCCTTTGCAGGAAGCTATTGATCCTGCAAGCCTTCCCACACCCGAGGCGTCCATGGAGGTGGACAGCCCGGTCTTTCTTGTGGACATGGCTTCCGGGGAGAGGGTTCCCATTGACATTCAGCTGGATGCCAAGGGATTGCAGCAGGACCCTCCGCAGTACATCCTGGTTGCCACCACAAGGGACCGGGTGGCGTTCCGGAGTCCTTTGCTCATGGTGCTGACAAAGGGATTGAAGAAGCCGGACGGCAACCCCGTGAATCCGATCTACGGATTTCAGGCCGTCAAGGGCGTGGTGCCTGTGCACGATCCCGAATTGCAGCGGCTCAAAGGGTTGTATCAGCCCTTGCTTGAATATATGGAGCTTGAACTGGATATGGACCTGGACCAGGTCCTTCTCGCATTCGACCTGACCCTGCGGAGCGAGGAGTCCCTGACAAGGGTGCCCCTGTCCATGCGTGAGCAGGTGCTGGACAGGGCAGGGGAAGCTCCACCCGACTTCCAGATCGAAAGCGTACGTACATCCCCCACATACGGGGAAGCGGTGATGGAGGTCCTGGGGCGCTACCCGTCTCCGGACTTTCGATCCGAGGATCACACGCTTCGCCTTGATGAGGACGGCCTGCCGGTGAGCGAGGAGGACGACCGGATCCAGCTGCTCCTCCTCCTGCCTCCCGGTGCGGCGGAAAAGCCGGCACCGGTGGTCATCTTTGGGCATGGGTTCATGATCATGAAGGAGAGCCTCATCCAGTGTTCAGCTGCGTTGACGGACGCAGGGTTCGCGGTGCTGGGGATCGACGTGGCTGCCCACGGCTCTCGAAGCCGGAGAGATGGGTTCATCGGGGACTATCTGAAGGTGGAGAGCCTGTTCCAGATGCGGGACGCCATCCTTCAGACCGTGGCTGACCAGGTTCAGCTGTGTCGGCTGCTGGAAGGTCGCCTGGGGGATCTGGACCTCATCCCATACCGTTCCCAGGAAGATCATGGGGACGGGGTGCCGGATTTGGACGTGAGCCGGATCTTCTTCATCAGCCAGTCTCTGGGGAGCATGATCGGGACCACGTTCCTGGCCTATGAACCCTCTGTGGAGGCAGGGGTATTGAACGTCCCTGGCGGCGGCCTGTTGAACATCTTCCGCAATGCAACGAGTGTTCTTGTGGAGATCTTTGCGTCGGGCTTTCTCCCGTCCAAGGCCACACCCCTGGAGCTGCTCCAGCTGATGGCACTGGAGCAGATGCCCTTTGACCTGATTGATCCCCTGAACTATGCGCATCACGTGATCCGGGATCCCTTGCCCGGCTGTGTGCCCAAACAGGTGCTCCTGCAACAGTCCGTGGGGGACGGCCTGGTCCCGCACGCAGGGACCGCTTCCCTGGCCAGGACACTGGACATCCCTCTGCTGGTCCCTCCTCTGGTGGAGATTCCGGATGTCGGCCGAGAACCGGTCCCTGCGGATTCCAACGGGGTCTTCCAGTACCTTGTTCATGAAAACCCCCTGCTCGCACACGGACTGCTTCTGATGCACGCCCCTGCTCACCGCCAGATCCTGGAATACCTGCGTTCGACCCTGGACTCCGGTGTTGCCAGGATCATTGATCCAGAGGCGTGATTCCCTGGGTGAGCGTCTATGTACAGGGCCTGGTATTGACCTGATAAAGTGTGAATAAAAACAATATAAATTAAATGGATAACAAGATATAGTTAAAGTAAAGCTTTCATTTAATGAAAGCCGATTTTCTTGAACACAGCCGAGGAGCCAAACCCTTGAATCTGCCCTTGCGGAACTTTTCCCGTACACTCCTTGCGATTTTCATGGCTGTTGCCGCCTATCCTTCCTGCAAGACCTCCCATGAAGGAGAGCCCTCTCGTCAGGCTTCCTCCACCTTCTCCTTTTCAGGGTTTGCCGATCCGCCGAGTACTTATCACCCATGGGTTCGCTGGTGGTGGCCGGGTGGTGACGTTACGGATGATGATCTCTCCCGCGAGGTAAGGCTCCTGGCAGAGAACCAATTCGGCGGCGCAGAAATCCAGGCATTCGACGCGGCCCTGGATCCCTCCGTGTCCGAGGATGAGATGCTCAGACGCCTCTCCTTTGGCACCGGGAACTTCAACGGACATCTGGCCACCGTCATGGAGGAGGCGCTTGTTCAGGGACTTCTCATCGAACTCAATCTGGGATCAGGGTGGCCCACCGGCGGCATGCACGTTTCCGCAGGAGATTCTCTGAAGACCCTGCTATGGAGCGAGCATTCGTTCACCGGGCCGGGGCAGGAGGCGGTGGACCTCAGCGATCCGGACAAACCCATATTTTACCTGATTGCAGAGCTGGCCGAGACGCTCTTCGGGGAAAGGATGGCCCGGTACGAGGGGGCGTTGGCCAGGCTCGTGGCGGTCCTGGCGGCGCGCGTTACCGGTGGGGTTCGAACCCCCTGTCCCCTTGACCTGAAGGACTGGGTGGAACTGGACCCGGACTCCGTGCAGGTCCTGACCGACCGGGTGGATGAAAACGGGATATTGACCTGGAACGTGCCGGAAGGGCGCTGGCAGGTCATAGGGATCTACGAGGCCCCGGACGGCGAGTACCCGCTGCTCAATGCGCAGCCGGAGCCGGGCTATGTTCTGGATCACATGAATCAGGAGGAGGTGCTTCGTCACCTGGAGCATCTCTTCGGCCCTGCCAGCGGACTCGAGCCGTACCATGGGGCGCCTTTCCAAGGGTTCTTCAACGACAGCCTGGAGCTCAAGGCCGAACGCCTCTATGCTCGGAACCTCTTCCAGGAGTTTCGTGAGCGTCGCGGGTATGACCTGGTGCCGTGGCTTCCCGCTGTCCTGGTGCCGGGAGCCGACAATTCCACGTTCGACACGGCAGCCATCAAGCGTGGCCCGGCCTTTCGTTTTTCGCAGGAAGACAACCGCATCCTGTACGACTACGTGCACACGATCTCCGACCTGTTCATCGAGCGATTCGTGGAGAATGCAAGCCGTTGGGCGGAGAACCGCGGCATGGCTTTTCGGGCCCAGTCCTATGGCATGAACCTGGATACGATCCGTGCCGCAGGTGCAGCACACATCCCCGAGGCCGAACAGCTCTATGCGGGCGGGTCCGAGATGTTCCTGAAGATGGTCTCCTCCGGAGGGATCCTTTACAACAGGCCAGTGGTGTCCGCCGAGGCGGACGTGTGGATCGGACGTGCCTACATGACCACGCCTCTCAAGATCAAGGCCTCGGCCGACAAGATGTTCACTTCAGGGATCAACCGGATCGTTTTCCACGGGTTTCCGTACAGGAAGAACCACGACTACGGGGAGACGGGCTGGCACCCCTTTGCCTCCCCCTACGGCGGCTTCTCGGTTGTCTCGTCCAACCTATCCGAGGCTTCACCCTTCTGGCCTTACATGCCGCTGCTGAACCGTTACATCGCACGCTGCCAGTATGCCTTGCTACAGGGAAAGCCGGCGGTGGACCTGCTCGTGTATTATCCCTGGATGGGATTCCAGACAACCCTGGCTGCGGTCCCGGATCATGGGGAATTCCTGCTCAGCGGGCAGTTCGGGGACCTGGAACCGGAAGTGGGTCTGGACGACCTGCTTCAAATCGGCATCGCCCTGGGCCTCTCGGAGATCAGTCCGCAGGTGAAGTGGCTTGCCGCCCGGTGGTCCCTTTTCCAGGAACTGGAGCGAAGCGGGTACACCTGGGCCTGGGTCAATGACGAACGCCTGCAGGAGGCACGCTTCCATCGTGGCGAGATCAAGATTCAGGGCAGGCGGTTCAAAGGCGTTGTGATCGTGGAGTCGCCCTGGATGCGCCCGGAAACCGCGGAAAATGTGGGATGGCTTGCCGAGCAGGGCGCAGCCCTTCTCCTGGCAGGGGAGACGCCGAACCGGCAGCCGGGTTTCCTGGATTACGTACGTGGAGACCTCTTCGTGGCCCAGGCCATGGAACAGGTGAAGCAGGGGAGCAGGGTTGGTGTTCTGGATTCTCAGAAAGGTGCGTCTGATATGCTGACAGGGCTGGGTGTGGCCCCCGCGATTCGGTTTGTTTCCGGGGGGGAGTCCATACGAAACATCGGCAGGGAATTTCCTGGAGGGGGGCGGGTCTTCTTCGTACGGAATCCTGCCTTTGAAGACATTACAGCCGGTTTAGACCCGGATGGAGAATGTCATGATGCGTGGTGGGTCGATGCCTGGAACGAGACCGCAGACCGTATCAAGCCGGAAGGCGACGGACTGTACGAGGTTCATCTGCCCCCACACGGCTCGGGTTTGTTCTTCTGTGACACGGGTGATGCCGGGTTCCTGAGGGATTACGGGTTTTCATCCTCAGGCAAAAAAACCATTTCCGAAGGGGGGCATCAAGCGGTACGGCAGACCCACCTCGACTCCTGGTCCCTGCTGGTTCAAGGGGAGGATGTTCCCGGAGGGGAGGTAAGACTCGTATTCGGAGAGTCCCTTCCCGACTGGAGGGACCTGGACGAGCTTCGATACAGCTCGAGTCACGGGATCTACGGTACAGATGTTGAATTGTTGAAACAGGATCTTGGCGAAGAGATGTTGCTGAAGGTGGGATGGGTTCATGGCGCTGCCGAGGTTCGGGTCAACCACCAGCCGGCTGGAAGCCTCCTGGCGCCCCCTTTTGCCCTCGGGGTGGGCTCGTACCTCGTGCCCGGCAGGAACCGGATCGAGATCGAGGTCATTCCTTCGCTGAGGAACCGCCTGAACGGGTGGGCGCTGGCAGGGGACGAGCGCTATCGGCAGTTTATGGGGAAAGAGGACATGCTGGTTCCTGCCGGGATCCGTGGTCCGGTGGTACTCGAGCCCCCGAACTGATCACGGTTCGTACTGGTCGAGTTCCTCGGCTGCCTCGTCACCCTCCAGGGAAAGATCGTACGGTTTCTTGGAAGAGGCAACACTCTTGAACGGGTTCAGGGAAAGGACCGGGACCGGGGATGACTTCAGCACCTTCTCGGCAACGCTTCCGAAGACAATGCGGCCAATGGCTTTTCTGCCATGGGTACCCACCACCACCAGGTCCATCTTTTCGGATTCCACGTAGGTGATGATCTCTTCCTCGGCATGGCCTTCCAGCACCTTCACCTGTGTCACCGGGCAATCCTTGAAGTGCTTTTCGGCGATCTCCTGAAGCTGTTTTTGGGCTTCTTCCCTGGCCTCGGCCTGGAACCTCTCTGTTGCCGAGATATCCGGAACCTCTACGGATGCGTATCCCTTGAGGGGATGCTGCACGTAGAGAAGGTGGACTTCAGCATCGAATTTTTCCGCAACGATCTTCACATACGGGACAATCTTCCCGGAGAAATCTTCCAGGTCCACGGGAACGAGGATCCTCTTGCAATCCTGCATGAGAAGGCACCTCCTGTTCAGGGTTTGTTAGATGGACCGAATCGATCTTAGCCCGTCCGGTCAAGGCAGACAAGGCAAGTGAGGATAGGTCAACTCATCCCTCCCGCCTCTGCTTTTTGGAGCTCTTCTTCCTCCAGCGCCATGGGGTGAACCACAAAGACGAGATTCCCCTCGGTGGCCTCTATCTTTACGGAGGACCGGTTCGTAATCTCGCCGGAAAGGATCTTCCGACCCAGCCCGGTTTCCACCTCCCTCTGCAGATGACGCTTCAGGGGACGGGCCCCATAGACGGGGTCATAGGCTTCAGCGGCAATCTGCTCTTTGGCGTCTGCAGAGAGGACCAGCCGGATCTCCCTCTCCTCGAGCCTGGACCGGATCTCGTCCAGCAGAAGCTCGATGATCTGCTTGATCTCCTCCACTGTGAGCGGCTTGAATGTCACGATTTCGTCGATCCGGTTGAGGAATTCCGGACGGAAGCCCATGCGCAGCTCCTGCATGACCTTCTTCATGGCCTCCTCCTTGATCTCTCCCGCATCGTCCACGCCCTCCAGCAAGAAATGGCTC
>CAZSUQ010000292.1:0-6678 GCA_964609935.1 uncultured Thermodesulfobacteriota bacterium
GGGTTCCGGCATGGGGCGGGTCATCGTGCAGCGCATCGTGGAAGCCCACCAGGGGATGGTCAAGCTCGAATCCTCGGACAGGAACGGGCCCACCTTCTGTATCAGCCTCCCTCGCCAGCTGGAGACCGGCCAGAGCAGGCTAACGAGTATGGCGGCCTGACAGGATCCTCTCCCCCGAATCCGCATATCCCGTGACCCACGAATGGCAACGCTCCAGGGCTGGGGATGTTCTCCGCATAACTTGTTGGGGGACGTGGTTCCTGGCTCGCGTGCATTCCCCCTGGATACCAGGTGTCTGCAGCTTGCAAGCACCTAAAAAAAAGGCCTTCCTTTTTAAGGGAAGGCCTTGAGGTGAGGGGGAAAGCCGAAGGAATCGGCGAGACGGTAATGTTACGTTGACATCCTCCTTTGTGTTCAGGAACGGCTCTTAATCATCCGAATCCTTTTTTCGGTTCTTTTTCTTTTTCATCTTGACCGTCTTGGCGAGCGCCTTCTCCTGCTCGGGGCTCAGGTGGAGCCATGCATCCGGGTCATCGGTCATGAGCTGGAACACGTGAATCTTCACCTTGCGGACACTGCCCGGTGTGAGGTCTGTCATCTGGTCCGGGTCCGAAGGGTCACGCAGCTTTCCAGCCACGGCTACCACGAGCCGGTCATGGTCCACATGGATCGTCCCGTCCGGGTGTACGAGGTACCCATCCTCGTTCTCGGTCATGGGGTTGTATTCACCGCCCGGCTCATGGGCTGCGTGGTACTCGGAGAAGTCATGCCTCCAGTAGGTGAACAGGTCTGAGTTTTCGGGGTTGGAGTTCTCCATGCCCTGGGCGCCGTACCAGTCGCCCCACTGCTTTTCATAGCCCTCCACATCGAGGGAGTACAGATTCAGGTTGAACCCGTCCTTGTTGAAGATGAGCGTGTCGTCAGCGCCGAACTCCAGGGGGAGCCCCTCGATGAAGACCATGAAGTTCATGGCTGCCTCGATCTTGGACAGGTCCAGCGGGATGTACAGCACGCCGAAGGTGTCCACCGCGATTCGGTGCTTGGTAAAGACGTAGTGGCCATCGGCCTCTTCGAGCTCAAGAGGCTCATCCAGGTAGGTGAACTGATCCTCGTTGTATTTTGCGATCACCGAGGAATCGTCCTTGACCTTGATGGGCATGGGGCCCACGAGGCGCTTGCTGTGAGACGAGGAGGGCACGTTGACAAAGAGGGTCTCGTCATCTCTGGCAACGGCTTCTACGGTCATCTTCTTCTTGCCTGAACCGAAAACGACCTCGAGTTCATCATCCTCGGCCATGAAGTCCTCGCCTGTGAGCTTGATACGGTCACCCGGGGAAGCAAAGCCCGGCATCACAGGAGCAGGGCAGGGAACGGGGTGGTCACACCCACATCCGGCCCACACGTCCGGCGTCGTGGGGAGCAGGGCCCCCAGCAAAACCGCCAGCACGATTGAAAGGTGTTTCCGTTCCATGTTGCCCTCCTTTTTGTTTGCTCGTGTTCGGGAACGGGGGTCGGTTGCCATCTGCGTAGGGATGGATTCAATAACCGTGCCAAACCCACGAGCCTTGGAAATAGTTCTGGAAGGGCCTGAAATGATTGGAACATGATTGGCGATTGCTCCTGGCGGGATCTTCCGCTTCCCCCTTTCAAACTGAGAATTTCTCATTTTGATCACCTCACTTTGAGAAAGATTATCAGAATGAGAAGCTCAAAGTGAGAAGCGATTGAGGCCCTGTTTCGGATACAGGAAAGTGGCTGAATCTTTGCCGGGCGTTCGCTTTGCCTTTTAGAACGAAAAAGGCCTTCCTTTTTCAAGGAAGGCCTAGGGGTGAGGGGGGAAGCCGAAAGAATCGGCGAGACGGTATGGTTAGATTACCTCCGCCGGGACCATTTCGTGTAACTCCTGTAGCCGTCCTCTTCGTCATCATCATCCTTGTCGTCTATCATCTGATCGGTCACCGTATCGGTCGAATCCGTAGAAACCTTGTCGTCTGTCGTCGGGGCGGTCTTGTCAAAAGTCCACCCCGAAAAAAGACTGCCACCTGTCGTCAGGGCGCTCGTATCATTGGTCTGATTGAACATACCGCTGATCAGGGCCATGAGTTCTTCCCAGGGGAAGGAGAAATCGTAGCCGTTCAGATCAGAAGGATTGTAAGGAACAAAACCGGAGGTGGATGGGGTTGTCACCATGCGGTTGGCCACGAGAATCTGTTCCTGCTCGGCAGAAAGGTTGTCCCACACATCCGGGTCATCGGTCTGGAGTTGGAGGATGTGGATGTTGACCCTGGCAACCTTGCCCGGCTTCAGGCTTGTCATGGCGCTCTCATCGTCCGGGTTGTTGGGGTCCCGCAGCTTTCCGTTCACGGCGACAACAAGGCGGTCGTGGTCCACGTGGATCGTGCCGTCATTGTGAACAAGGTACCCATCCTCATTCTCCGTGTGGGCGTAGTATTCGCCACCAGGCGCATGGGCCGCCTTGTAGGTGTGAAATTCGTGCCTCCAGTACGTCATCGCATTGGATCCGTTCGGGTTCTGGTTCTCCATCCCCTGCACGCCGTACCACTCGCCCCACTGCTTTTCAATGCCTTCCACGTCAAGGGTGAACAGGTTCAGGTTGAAGCCGTCCTTGTTGTAGATCAGCACATTGTCGGCCGTGTATTCCAGGGGAAGGTCGTCGATATAAACCATGAAATTCGTGGCCTCAGAGATATTGGTCAAATCCAGGGGGATGTAGAGCACGCCAAAGGAGTCCACGGCAAGTGTGTAATCGTAAAAGAGGTAGTGTCCCTGTCCCTCTTCAAGTACCAGAGGATCGTTCAGGTAGGTGAAATCATCGGAGCTGTACTCGGCAACTACCGAACCGTTGTTCTCCACCTTGATGGGCATGGGGCCGATGGTGTACGAGCTGCTCCAGTCATCGGGTGTGTCTGTAACCAGTTGTTCAGTATTCTTTGCTTTCTTGTATGTGACACTCTTGCTAAAGCCTGATCCAAAGGAGACCTTGTTTCCGGAATCCTCTGTGCTGAAATCATCACCGCTGAGCTTGACCGTGTCGCCCGGCGAGGCAAAGGGTGGCATCACAGGAGCAGGGCAGGGCGTGGGATGGTCACACCCGCATCCGGCCCACACGTTCGGGGTCGTCAGGAGCAGGGCCGTCAGGGCAGCAACCATAAGGATTGTCGTCTTTTGCCGTTTCATGATGTCTCTCCTTTGCTATCGCCTTGTTTTGCTTCCCTGGTTATACAAGAGCCGTGCCAAAGCACATCAAACCGGGAGAAAGCCGCTCAACCTGTTGTTTTTGAAGTGGAATCTTCAGGAACCTCTCCCCAGAGCCCGAGGCGTTTCAAGGGAAAACAGGGCTCGGATTCTCATTCTGAATCTCGAGTTGAGAAGGATTCTCAGTTTGATACAACTGCAGTTTCGTGCATCTTCAGGCTGAGAATCAAAGCGAGGATGTTCGTCCGCATATTGCACAAGTCACCTGCTGCAGCTCGAAATCCCGTGGCTGCAAAGCTCGTTTCGCCTTTCCGGCCCATCGACGTATCGCTGATACGCCTCTGGGTCAAAAAGGCTCCAACTTCGCTTTTCGCTCAAGTTTTCTTCGCCTCGCGACGGAGACTCGTGCAATATGTGGACTAGAGGGTGTTCAGTGAGATAAGGGTGGGATCCGGCGGCCGAACAAGCGGAGTACAACTGCAAGAAAGAGAAGAGCGGATATATAGGAGAAGAGAGGATTCAGGCGGGTGGCCACCGTGTACCCGAAGGCCACGGCAACAAGCGCAACGGTGAGGGCATAGGGGAACTGAGTCCGAACGTGATCCATATGGTCGCATCCCGCGGCAATGGAGGACATGACCGTGGTATCGGAAAGGGGGGAGCAGTGATCGCCGAAGATGCTGCCGTCGAGTACGGCTCCCAGGCTGACCGCCATCAGGGGAACCCCTCCCAGGTGGAAGGCCAAAGGAACAGCGGCGGGAAGGAGGATCGCCATGGTTCCCCAGGAAGATCCGGTGGCAAAGGAGATCACGGCAGAGAGGCAGAACACGATCCCGGGCAGGAGCCAGGGTGCAATGGTTTCCGCCAGGGCGCTCACGAGAAAGGCTCCCGTGCCGAGTCGTGCGTTCACCTCGCCGATGGACCAGGCCAGGATCAGGACAGAGAAGGCGATGAACAGGATGCGCCCAACGGAAAACCAGGCCAGAACCAGAGACTTGAGCGGCGCCTTGCCCCAACCCTTCCCGAGAACAATGGCCAGAAAGGATCCAAGGAGTGCAGCCATGGCCAGAACCCATGCACCGTCCCGACATTGCGTGATGTAATTCCCCTGTAGAGACCACATGCGGGACGGGTCGAACAGGTCCCATGCCTGGAGGTGAATCCCGTTCGGAGAGAGAAGGCCTGCACCGTTCGCCGTCATGCCGAGCCATGTGAAAAAGATGACGGACAGGACGGGGAGCATGGCATTCAGCGCGCGCGGGCGACCCAGGACCTTCGGGGCAAAGGCTCCTCCCAGGGGACTGGAACCGGGACGCACTACCTCTCCGGTTTGAAGGGGTCTCTGTTGTGCGGATGCCATGGGACCGTACTCGCGCCGCATGGCTATGTTCAGGAACACGAACCCCAGCGTGAGGATACAGTAATACCGGTAGGGGATGGTGGACAGGAACATGGAGTACGGCGCGCCCTGAAGCTTCAGGTCCCGCATGGCGTCTCCGATGAGGCTCACCTCGTAGCCGATCCACGTGGAGACGAGCGCCAGGCCGGCAATGGGTGCGGCCGTGCTGTCCACCAGGTAGGCGAGTTTTTCTCGGGAGATCTTCATGCGGTCCGACAGGGTTCGCATGGAGGATCCCACCACGATCGTGTTGGAATAGTCATCGAAGAAGATGGCCAGACCCAGCAGGCCCGTGGCCGCCTGTGTGGATCGCGAGGTCCTGGCGAATCTCCCCAGCCATTCGGCCACGCCTTTCATCCCTCCGGAGACAGAGGCCACATTGACCATGCCGATCAGGGAGAAGGTGAACAGGAAGATGTAGAAGCGGAACTTGTCCGTCAGAACGGTGAAAAGGATCTTCCCTGTTCCGAGAGTCGCCCCGGTGAGCAAACCGGAAAAAGAGCCGTCCATGTGGAGGAACACGGCGCCTGAAAGGACACCGATGAGCAGGGCCACCAGAAGGCGCCTGAATGCAACGGCCAGGGCGATGGCCAGGAGGGCCGGAACCAGGGAGGTCCACAGGATGCGGGGCGAGAAGACGGTCCATGTCATGCCGCCGCTGGTTTCCGCATCCACCCGGTAGAGCCCGCCCCTTAGCTGGAGGTTCAGGGTGCAGGGCGTCGGCACACCCTGCTCGGGGCCGATAGGACCCAGGGCTCTCAGCCTTTTTCCGACCCGGCTGAGCTCCGGGCCCCGTGCATGGATGGAGCATTCCCGGAGCGGTCCGGTCTCAGGGGTCATGGCACGTTCGAGGGTGTCATGAAGGCGCTCGGCCGAGAAGTCGGCCAGCCGGTCCGGGTTGACTGGAAGGCGGGTCAGCAGGATGACCAGGGCGGTGAGGATCCCGATTGTCCAGGCAATGCGGGTGACGGTACTCATCATCAGGTCATTGTAGGCCGATGGAGCCTCCCCCGCAATCTCTTCCTGTCCGCTCGGGACCTGCTAAGCCTCCTTGGGTTTTCGGCCGCACAACATCTTGGAGACGAAGACGCAGCAGTCCTCCCCCCGCTGGTTCTTCACCGTGCCCTTTGAGGTGACCACACCACGCTGGTCGTCCTTTTCCCTGAGCTCCATGATCTCCGCCTCCAGGTGGATCGTGTCCCCGATCTTCACGGCTCCTGTGAAGCGGAGGTTGTCGATCCCGTAGAAGGCGATGAAGGACTTGGGTGTGAACACATTAGGGCCGAGGCGGAAGACCAGGGCGCTGCCCAGGACCAGAACGAGCATGCCGTGTGCGATCCTCTCTCCAAAGGGTGTCTGGCTCGCGTACTCCACGTTGGTGTGGATGGGGTGCCAGTCCCCGGTGAGCGCGGCGAACAGTACGATGTCGGTTTCCGTGACCGTGCGGCCCGGGGAAACGACCTTTTCTCCCACCTGAAAATCTTCAAACCAGCTCTTTTCCATGCCAGCCTCCCTTCTTCTTCAACCGATGAACGCGCGCAATGATCGCCGCCGGATGCATCACTTGGGTTTCGGTGGCGGCGGCACGGCCGAGGCCGGTATGTCCCCCATGTAGAAATCGGTGAGCGGGTAGACATCCGGCTTCTTCCAGTACCGGCTCATGAGGTACATGCGGTACTGGGCATACCCCTTCCGGTGGACCTTGACGCCGTGCTCGGTCAGGACCTTCTCCATCTCTTCCATGGACGGAGGGCATCCCTTGATGGGGATGATCTCCCTGGCATCCGGGTTGTCCTTGTTCTGCTTGATCTGGCACTGCCCGAAGAGGAACGTCTTGTTCGCCGTGCCCGAGGGGGCCTGGATCATGCCGGTGAGGATTTCGTAGTTGTCGTATTCCGTCTGGGGGGTGGACATCAACAGCATCATGAGCGGGTTGAACATGTACGAGCAGCCGGTGCAGAGGGTGTACTCGTACTTGGGAAGCCGGAGGCCCTGGATCCCCATCTTGGCGAACGCGGGCGGACCGGAGTTGTCCGGAAGCCACTCCCAGTCCCACTGGAGGG
>CAZSUQ010000293.1:0-1818 GCA_964609935.1 uncultured Thermodesulfobacteriota bacterium
GAGAACCCTCTCCGGAGAAATCAAAAACTCGGGAATTCGATCCTGCTCACAAAGCCGTTTCACCTCTTCAAGCGTCCAACCCTCCTCCAGGCGGAAGCGTCCGCACCGCAACCTCCGAAGTTCCAGGAGGCAAGCTCCGCACCCCCATGTCTTCCCAAGGGTGTGTACAACCGAGCGGACATAGGTCCCACGGCTGCAAACCAGTTCAAAGGTAAGGTCGAATCCTTCCCGGGAAAGCAACCGGCAAGAATGGATGGAGACTTCCCGCACCGGCGGGTCCACGGGTTGTCCTTCTCTCGCATAGGCGTAAAGAGGCTTTCCCTTGAGCTTGATCGCCGAGTAGACCGGTGCGACCAGGGACCGTACGCCCTCCTGTTCGGCAAAGGTCGCCTTCAGGTCAGGGAGAGAGAGGTCCGGAACCGGGTGCCGGGCGACCTCCTTGCCGGTCCTGTCCCAGCTATCGGTTTCCAATCCCAGGCGAAGTTTGCCTCGGTACGTCTTGGGTTCCAGTTCCATGTAATTGAGCAGCTTGGTCGCTTCGCCCACACAAACGGGCAAAACACCGGTGGCAAGAGGATCCAGGGTCCCTGTGTGTCCCATCCGTACCGGTCCCATCCACCTCTTCATCTTACGAAGGACGTCAAAAGAGGTGATGCCAGCTGGTTTATCCACAACCCATACACCCGTCCATGCGGAAGGAAAAGGGAATCGCCTCGATCGCCTTCCCCTCTCCGTATTCCGCATCATCTCTCGCTCAGAAAAGATCTCACTTCCTTCCATTCCGTTTCACTCAACCCGATTCATTCAAGGGCACCAGGTTCTGCATCCCCGACCTTCTTGAGCAGCTGTTCGATGTGGTCGGCATATTCCAGCGTCTCGTCAAAAAAGATCTCGATCTCCGGAACGTAACGGAGATTGAGGTTCCGGCTCAACTCCCGTTTGATCAGCCCTTTTGCGCTGGACAGCCCTTCCAGGGCTTCTGCCTGTCGCTCGGTATCCCCCAGCACGCTGTAATAAACACGTGCAAGCCGCAGATCCTTGGTTACATGGACATGGGTAATGGAGACGCCCTGAATCCGAGGATCCTTGATGACGTGAAGGACCGTTCGAGCGATTTCGCTTCGCAACAAACCGCTCATTCGATCCGATCTCCGGGACGGTCTCATTTCGCCTGTCCCCTCCTCACTTTCGCGACTCGAAGCGTGAGCGAAAGACATGATAAAAAAGGTCAGAACTGGATGATCTCGATCCGCTCCGACACCACTTCGGCCACGGAGAGGCCTGCAACGAAATCAAGCAGTTTATCCAGTGCTCCGTTCACGTACCGATGATCGGAACCCGCCATGGCAAATCCCAGGACCGCACGAGAATGGACATCCTGTTTGTCCACCTCCGCAACGGTGACGTTGAAGCGGGAGCGCGTTCGCTCCATGACCTTGTTCACAACCCGCCGTTTGCCCTTCAACGACCTGTTGTGCGGGATCCACAATTCGAGTTCGGCAACACCAAGAACCATGACCTTCTGTGTCTCTGGCAGGTTGTGCGGTTGCTAGGCGGGTCGCTTCTCGAAGGCCGTCTCTTCAACGGTCGGGGCAATCTCTTCGATCGTATAGGCTTCGAGGACGTCCCCGTTCTTCACGTCATTGAAGTTCTCGATCCGGATTCCACACTCGTAGCCTGCCTGAACCTCCTTCACATCGTCCTTGAAGCGCCGAAGGGAGGCCAGTTTGCCGTCGTAGACGACGAGGTTGTCACGGAGCACGCGTACGTTGGAGGTTCTCTCGATCCTCCCGTCCAGGACATGACTTCCGGCAATCG
>CAZSUQ010000293.1:1828-6675 GCA_964609935.1 uncultured Thermodesulfobacteriota bacterium
CCGATACGCGAGATGCTGAAGGTCTCGCGTACCTCGGCATGTCCATGGAGAACCTCCTTGAACACAGGCTTCATCATCCCGACCAGAGCGGCTTTGAGTTCCGAGACGGCATCGTAGATGACGTGATAGAATCGAATCTCCACGCTTTCCTGTTCGGCAAGGGTCAACGCCTTGATTTCAGCCCGCACGTTGAATCCGATGATGATCGCGTCGGAAGCGGAAGCCAGCATCACGTCCGTTTCGGTGACCCCCCCCACACCGCCGTGCAGGACCCGGATCTTCACTTCCTCGTTGCTCAGTTGAACCAGTGCTTCCCGCAGGGCCTCGATGGAGCCTTGCACATCCGCCTTGAGCACGATATTGAGATCCCTCACCTCTTCCTGCTGAATCTTGCTGTAGAGATCCTCCAGGGTGATCTTCCCCTGGGAGGCGGCTTCCGCCTTCCGGCTCCTATCAAAGCGGGCCGCACTGATCATTTTCGCCTGTTTCTCGTCTTCCACCACGGCGAAGGGATCGCCCGCCTCCGGAACGCCGGACCAGCCGAGAATTTCCACGGGGATGGAGGGTCCGACCTGGTCCACACGTTCCCCACGATCGTCGATCAGTGCACGCACCTTCCCGTGATAATGCCCGGTGACAAAAGGGTCACCGACCTGAAGTGTCCCTGACTGTACGAGCACGGTTGCAACGGGGCCCAGGGTTCTGTCCAGCCTTGCCTCGATGACCACGCCCGTTGCGTTCCGATCCGGATTGGCTTTCTGCTCGAGCATTTCCGATTGCAGTGCGATGAGTTCCAGGAGGTCCTGGATGCCGCTCCCCTCCTTGGCCGAGATGCCGGCGTAGAGGGTATCTCCACCCCAATCCTCCGGCAGAAGTCCGTGTTCGGAAAGCCCCTGTTTCACCTTTTCCAAGTTTGCGTTGGGAAGGTCCATCTTGTTGACGGCCACGATAATGGGGACTTGGGCAGCCTTTGCATGGTTGACAGCCTCCATGGTCTGCGGCATGACGCCGTCGTCACTGGCAACCACGAGCACCACGATATCAGTGACCTGCGCGCCACGGGCACGCATCTTTGTAAAGGCTTCATGACCCGGGGTGTCGAGGAAGACAATGGTCTTGTCTCCCACCCGGACCGAGTAAGCACCGATGTGCTGGGTGATCCCCCCGGCCTCGGTCTCCATCACGTTTGTTTCCCGGATGGCATCCAGCAGACGGGTCTTCCCATGGTTTACATGACCCATGATCGTGACCACAGGAGGACGGGCTACCATCATTTCCGGCTTGTCCTCCTGCTCCCTGAATGCGGGCTCTTCGAACGCAATGCTCTCAACGGTGTATTCGTACTCGTTTGCAATCAGGGTGGCGGTATCCATATCGATGGACTGGTTGATGGTGGCCATGATCCCGTTCTGCATGAGCTTCTGGATGACCTCGGAAGCCTTGATGCTCATCCGCTTCGCCAGTTCTCCCACCGTGATGTTCTCGCCCATCCGGACCTTTCGCTTGATCTCTTTCGGCATCGTGATCACAGGCTTCAGGGAAACCCTTTTCGGTGCTTTCCTCTCCTTCCGGAAATCAACGGCCTTTCTACCGGGGACCCCTCCCGGTTCCTCAGCGCCCCAATCGGCCCCTTTTCGCTTTCGTCCCCTGTAATCAACAACCTTTCTTCCGGGTGCAGTTTTTCGTTTTTTCCCGGCCCGTTCTTCTTCGGGTTCCACCACGGCAGGCTTCTTCTTCCCCACAACCTCGAAGATCTTCTTCTCTTTCTCTTCTTTCTTTGCAGGAGGCGTCATGCCCGGTGCCATCCGGAACTTCCGTTCCTCGGCCTCCGGTGCAACAGGACCGGTACCGGGTGTCCCCGCAACGGGCGGTGTCGCAACCTTCCCTGCCCCTTCTTCGGGCAGCACATGCGCGTCCGGGGTTGGATGGGGTTCGCCTGCTTCAGGACGTTCCCCTTCGGGCTGGGCGGTCACGCCCGCTTCCGCAGCTTCGGCCTGGGAAACCTCGGGCGCCACGGGTTCACCTTCAGGGACAGGAGCCTCCGAGGGCTCGGCTTCCACGACGGGTTCCGTCTCCTCCACGGGAGGCGGCTTGGGCTCAACCTTTTTGCGCCGACGGATGATCCCGGGCTTGATCTTTACCTCGCTGACGGTGACCTCTTCTTTCGGTGCATAGTCCGATCGAACACGCTCCGCCTCTCCCTCTGAAAGCGTGCTCATATGGTTCTTCACTTCGATTTCGAAGGACGTCAGCTTTTCGATCAGTTCTGGATTGGTAAGGCCAAGCTCTTTGGCCAGTTGGTATACTCTTACTTTGGCCATTCGGAACTACCCCCTGAAAAAAAAGCCCGATAAGATTCCACGATGTGTTGCGCCACCCTGGAGTGTGACACGGGAAGGTCTGTCACTGGATGCCGGGCTCCATCGAACAGGATCTCCCCGCCTCCGTTTTGCCGATGAAGGCGCTTCATCTCTCTCACCAGTTCGTCTCCTACCTGCCGAACAAGGGAGGGAGCATCTATCCGGACCGTCCGGCGGCTCGACCGAACGGCCTTCCGTCGTTTCCTCGCCGCATTGGAAAAGCACGCCTGCCTGGGGCACAGATAGCTCCCTCGTCCCGGTTTGTTCTGATGCAGGTCGAGCAGGAAATGTGCCTCGTCATTCATCACGAACCGAAGCAGGTCGCCCTTCTTTGTTTTGCGCCCGCATCCCATACATGTTCGTTCTCCAATCCTGTGCTTACCCATGGGCAAACGAAGCATCTCCCGCTGTCGGACTCAGGCTCCCTCGTCCAACGGCTTTTCCATTTCCACGTCATTCTCCGAAGCAGGCGCAGCGCCTGCTTCCGGAGACGGTTTTTCCTCTTCCTTCCCGGTCTCTTCCGTGATCTCTTCCGTCTCTTCCTGTGCAGGTTCCGCAGCCGCCTCCTCACTTTCTGCCTGATCCCCGCCCCCTTCCGGATGTGCTGCGACAAACTCCGCTGCCATCTCCAGCAGTTTCTGTGCTTTCTTCAATCCCATTTGTGTAGCATTCGCCAAGGCCTCGTCCGTCCAGTCCAGGATCTCCTTTGGCGCATAAATGCCTGCATTGATCAGGCCCCTTGCCGTCACGTCCCCCACACCGGGAATGGCCTGAAGGCTGGCCTTGGATTCCAGAAAGGTTCCCTCCGCCTCGGTCTCCCCGCGGATATCGATCTTCCATCCGAGGAGCTTGGAGGCAAGCCGCACGTTCTGCCCCTTCTTGCCGATGGCCAGGGAGAGCTGCCCATCGGGCACGATGACCTCGATGGAATTCTCCCGCTCGTCAATGATGACCTTGGAGATCTCGGCCGGTGCCAGCGCGTTGCAGACAAGGGTGGCGATGTCGTTCGAGTAAGGCACGATATCGATTTTCTCTCCTCGAAGCTCATAGACGATCGCCTGAACGCGGGACCCCTTCATGCCCACGCAAGCCCCCACAGGATCCACATCGATGTCCCTGGAGTAGACGGCAATCTTGGCCCTGCCCCCCGGTTCGCGGGCAGCACCCTTGACCTCCACGATTCCATCGTAGATCTCCGGCACCTCCAGCGCGAACAGCTTGATCAACATCTCCGGTCTTGCACGGGACAGCTTGATCAAAGGCCCCTTGGCATTCTTGTCCACGTCAAAGATGTAGGCCCGGATGCGGTCGCCGATTCGATAATTTTCCCTTGGAATCTGTTCACGGAACGGCAGGATCGCCTCCGCCTTGCCCAGGTTCACGATGATGTCCCCTTTTTCGAACCGCTGGACCGTTCCGTGCACCAGTTCGCCCTTCTGGTCCTTGTAAAGATTGTGGACCATCTCCCTCTCCGCCTCACGGACCTTCTGCATGATCACCTGCTTGGCCGCCTGGGCGGCAATGCGGCCGAACGATGCGGTGGACATCTTCTCGCCGAGGCTGTCCCCAACTTCCACCTCGGTGTCCTGTTTTTTCGCATCTTCAAGAGAAACCTCGAGTTGGGGATTGCTTAGCGTTTCAACAACGGTCTTGAATTCGTAAAGCTCCACCTCCCCGATCTCCGGGTTGTACTGGGCCTCGATGTCGCGCTGCGGACCGTATTTCTTCTTGGCGGCGCTGAGCATGGCCGCCTTGAGGGCCTCGACCAGAACCTCCTTGTCGATCCCCTTGTCCCTGCCTACTTGTTCAATGATTCGATCCAGATCTGAAGGCATGAAAAAAACCTCCTGCAATGAGAGGAAGCCAAGGTCCCCGGCAATGAAACCTCTTGTTTCACAGCCCCGGCGGGGGCTCGGAGAAACATGCACGCGAATAGGCCGTGCAGTATGCCGTGGCCTCCCTACGTTATCTCAATCTCGAGATTCGCTTTCTTGATCTCGTCAATGGGAAAACAGAACTGATTTCCCTCTGTGTCCAACAGCTCAACGACATTTTCCCGGCAGCCAACGATCCGTCCCTTGAAGTTCTTTCTCCCCTCCCTTGCCTGCCGAAGCTGTATCTTGGCCGCCTTGCCGGAATATCGTTGGAAATCCGACTCCTTGTTCAGCACCCTGTCCAGGCCGGGGGAGGAGACCTCCAGACGATAAGGATGCGGGATGAGTTCCTCGATCTCAATCATGTCCTCGATCTGCCGGCTGATCTCAGCACATTCATCCAGTTTCACTCCTCCCGGCTTGTCCACATAAAAC
Organism: uncultured Thermodesulfobacteriota bacterium; assembly: GCA_964609935.1. Classification (GTDB taxonomy): domain Bacteria; phylum Desulfobacterota; class DSWW01; order DSWW01; family DSWW01; genus CAYTRL01. The sequence continues at coordinate 6,498 of CAZSUQ010000293.1, forward strand.
CGGAGAATCCAGCGGCCGCCCTCGGATTTGTAAACCACATCCACAAGTTCCACTTGATTCCGCTCAAGGAAGGGCAAAACCAGATCCGAAACCTCCCTTTCAAGCCTTTTCCGGTTCATGGCCCATGTCTCCCGTGGATCGGATGACCACCCACCTTTTCACCGCGGCACCCTGCATC
>CAZSUQ010000294.1:0-6657 GCA_964609935.1 uncultured Thermodesulfobacteriota bacterium
TCAAGACCGGGGTCGCACCATGGGGTTTGATGAACTCCTTGCCGAGCGCCGCAAGCTGATCGGTCAAGAAGGGGTGGAGCCCACGCGACCCTACTTTCAGTCCCTGGGAAAAAAGCTCCTGGGGGACGATTATTTCGATGTACTGGCCTGGATGGCTTCCGACATCTTCCCGCGCTGGGGGGAGCTGAATCCCCTGATCCCCGGTATTCCGGAGGTGATCCGTGAACTCAAGGAGGATTATCAGCTCGGGCTCCTGGCCAACCAGCCCCATGAAGTCATCGATGTCTTGAAGGGACACGGGCTCTGGGACGTTTTCACCGTGAAGGGCGTCAGCGCAGAGGTGGGTCTTCACAAGCCGGACCCGGATTTCTTCCAGTGGGCACTGGACCAGGCCGGGTGCCTGCCCGGGGAGGCCCTGATGATCGGCGACCGCCTGGACAATGACATTCTGCCGGCAAGGTCGGTGGGGATGAAGACCCTCCGGTTGGTTTTACATCCCGAGGTCAAGGGATACGAGCCGGACCAACCCCTTGAGCGGGCCTACATGGCAGAGCGGGCTACCTGCTTCAACTCCATGAAAACCATGAGAAAAAAGGATGACAAGAAGGAGGCTGCAGACCTGCAGGAAGACGTGGTGGAAAGAATCCCTGTTACCCTGACAAAGCTCGCAGTGAAGTAAAACACGGCCCAGCCAGGTTGACTTTTCACATGACAAGTGTAATATATGTCACTTCCAAAAAATCCAATATCCCGATATAACCGTATTACTTGATTCATTCGATCGATAGTTCCTTTGTTTATCCCCTACCCCACAAAACCTTGTCAGATATAGCCCCAGCAGGTTAGGTATCATCGGTCAGTTATCAATCGGAGCCAAAAGCAGAGGAGGTACGAAATGGATCTATGGTTGAAAGCAGTTCCGATTATCGGAGCTGTTGCCCTGCTCTATGCCATCTACAAGGCATTTTGGGTCGGGCGACAGGACCCAGGAACAGACGAGATGAAGGAGATCGCCAACCATGTTGCGGAAGGCGCAATGGCGTTCATCAAGCGGGAATACACCGTGATCGCCCTTTTTGTTGCGGTGGTTGCGCTTCTTCTTGCCTTTTCCAATTACAGCATTGCGGACTCGAGTTGGTGGATCGCCATTTCGTTCCTGTGCGGCGCCTTTGCATCCGGCCTTGCCGGCTACATCGGCATGAAGGTCGCGACCAAGGCGAACGTGCGGACCGCCAATGCCGCCAGGAACAGCCTGAACGACGCTCTTCGGGTGGCATTCTCCGGAGGTTCCGTAATGGGCCTGACCGTTGTGGGTCTCGGCGTACTCGGCTTGAGTCTCCTCTATATGTACTACCGGACCCTGTGGCCCGAGGCCGAAGAGACGATGCGGTTGCTGAACGTGCTCGCAGGCTTCTCCCTGGGTGCTTCCTCCATCGCCCTGTTCGCCCGTGTGGGCGGCGGCATCTACACCAAGGCTGCGGACGTCGGCGCCGACCTGGTGGGCAAGGTGGAGGCGGGAATCCCGGAGGACGACCCCAGAAACCCGGCTACCATCGCGGACAACGTGGGCGACAACGTGGGTGACGTGTGCGGCATGGGTGCCGACCTTTTCGAGTCCTATGTGGGTGCCATCATCGCGAGCATGATCCTCGGGACCACGGCCCTGGCCGTGGAAGGGGGTATTGCAAACCTATCCGCCAAGCTGGTCCTCCTCCCGCTCGCCCTCGCAGGCCTTGGAATCGTTGTCTCCATCCTGGGGACCTTTTTCGTGCGCACCAAGGAAGGCGGCAACCCGCAGGCGGCCCTGAACGCGGGCACCATCGGCGCGGCCATCCTGATGATCATCCTCTCCTACATCGTTATCGAATCCATCGTGGGAGTGAAGTTCACCCTGGGCGGTGACGTGATCTACAACTCCTGGGGCATCTGGGTGGCCATGGTGGGCGGCCTCGTGGCCGGAACCGCCATCGGGCTGATCACCGAGTACTACACAGCTCCGAACCGGCCTCCTGTGCAGGCCATCGCCGAGGCCTCCAAGACCGGCCCGGCCACTAACGTGATTGCCGGCCTGGGCGTGGGCATGAAGTCCACCATGTTCCCCCTTCTCCTCATCGCAGGCGCCGTGTGCCTGGCCTATTATACCGCCGGGCTCTTCGGCATCGCCATCTCTGCGGTGGGCATGCTCTGCACCACCGGGATCCAGCTGGCAGTGGACGCCTACGGCCCGATCGCGGACAACGCGGGCGGTATGGCTGAAATGGCTCACCTGGGTGAGCACGTGCGCGCCCGCACCGACAAGCTCGACGCGGTGGGCAACACCACGGCCGCCATCGGAAAGGGTTTTGCCATCGGCTCCGCGGCCCTGACGGCCCTGGCCATGTTTGCAAGCTACATCACCAAGATGGGCGGCAATGTGGACATCGACGCGACAAATCCCTACACCATGGCCGGGATCTTTATCGGCGCCATGCTCCCGTTCCTCTTCTCGGCCATGGCCATGGAGGGCGTGGGAATCGCCGCACAGGCCATGATCGAAGAGGTGCGCCGCCAGTTCCGCTCCATCCCGGGCCTCATGGAAGGCAAGGCCAAGGCCGAATACGCGAAGTGCGTGGACATTGCCACCGCAGCGGCTGTCAAGCGGATGGTCCTGCCCGGTGTCTTGGCCGTGACCACCCCGGTGGTCGTGGGCATCATCTCCCCCAACGCACTGGGCGGCCTCCTGGTGGGTGTGACCGTCTCCGGTGTGTGCATGGCCATCTTCCAGTCCAACGCCGGCGGTGCCTGGGACAATGCCAAGAAGTTTGTGGAGGAAGGCAACCTGGGCGGCAAGGGCTCGGACGTGCACAAAGCAGCCGTAATCGGCGACACCGTGGGCGATCCCTTCAAGGACACCTCCGGTCCGTCCCTGAACATCCTGATCAAGCTCATGAGCGTGGTTTCCATGGTCGTGGCCCCGGTCCTCTACCAGATCCACTTCGCGGCCCCCAAGGCTGCCGAGGTGGCCGAGGTGGCGGCAAAGGTCGTGGGCGGCTGATCCTGCGTCAAGCGGTTTGAATAAAAAAGCAAAGAGAGAGGCTTTCGGGCCTCTCTCTTTTTTTTTCAAGTTGTATGCGAGGAAGAATCGATCGTCTGTCAAGTTTTCGAGAACATGCGGGTTTGCCCGTATTCTGCCAACCGTTTGAAACAAGGTACAAATCCTTTCTTGATCATCAGATGATCTTGTTGACGATGGGAGCGCTCGGCGATATGATGACCTTCTGTCTGCATGAACCCCTTCCTGAAAACCGGGACCCGAAAAAAGGACACCCATATACTGCATGCACTCGCAACGAAGTTTCATGCAAGTTGCGGTCTAGCTCAGTTTTTTTCATGATTCGAGCAACCAACAAAGCCCCTTCAAGGGGCAAACCAAAGCCCTGCCCGACCTTCGCGCTGAGGTCTTCATCACAGGACCCTCGCGGTCACAGGGCTTGACGTCACAGGCTCGCCCGATGGGCAGCCAAAAGGGAGTATGTATGAAAGAAGCAGAAAGAACAGAAGCAACCCTTGCCGTATTCGTGGATTTCGAGAATCTGGCGCTGGGCCTGAAGGACAAGAAGGACGGATTCTTCGACATCCAGAACGTCCTGGAAAGGCTCGTGGAAAAGGGGAAAATCGTTGTCAAGAAGGCCTATTCGGACTGGAGCCGGTATGGGAGCTACAAACAGGCCTTCCACGGCGCCGGCGTGGAGCTCATCGAGATCCCGCGCAGGGGAATGACCGGGAAGAATTCCGCGGACATCCGGATCGTGGTGGATGCATTGGAGCTCTCTTACACCAAGGAGCACATCGACACCTTTGTGGTCGTTTCAGGAGACAGCGATTTTTCCCCCCTCGTGGCCAAGCTGAAGGAGAACGGGAAGCATGTGATCGGGCTGGCCATGAGAGAGGCTACCTCGGATCTTCTCATGACCAATTGCGACGAGTTCATCTTCTACGACGACCTGCAGCAGCCCTCCAGGCACCCTCCCCCAATCGGAGACGAAGTGCCGAAACAGAAACAGGAAGCACTCCGCCTTCTGCTCGATTCCGTGGATGCCCTGATGAGGGATGACAGGCCGATCCTCTATTCCTCCATGATCAAACAGACCATGAAAAGGAAAAACCCCTCCTTCAGCGAATCCTATTACGGGTACAGGACCTTCAGCGAGCTTCTTGAGGGTGCCGAGTCAGCCGGCCTGGTGGAACTCAACGTTGACTCCAGAAGCGGAACCTATGTGGTGGCAGGATTCGGAAAGAAGAAAAAGAGGCCGGAAAGGAAACCGACAAAACGGGAACCTTCCCGTTCCTGAACAGCAAAGGAAAAGGAGCGTTATTGATGTTCCCCCTGCTTTTTGAGCCCATTCGAATCGGGCCGCTGGAGATTCCCAACCGAATCCTCATGCCCAGCATGGGAACCCTGTTTTCCCTTGATCAGAAGCTCAACGAAAGGCACTACCGGTTTTACGAGAGGAGGGCCGAGGGCGGTGCAGGGGTCATCGTGGCCGGGCCCGTGGCCGTGGACTTCCTTGGAGGCGGGGCCATTGTTCTGTCCCTGACGGAGGACGAGACCATCCCGGATTTCAAAGTGCTTGCGGACCGGGTCCACAACAAGGGCAGCAAGATCTTTATCCAGCTCTTCCACGGAGGCCGCTACACCTTCTCCTTCACGATCCAGGGGGAAAAGGCCCTCGCCCCTTCCGCTGTCCGCTCCCGCTACACAGGCGAAGAGCCCAGGGAGATGACGCTGGAAGATGTGGAGAGGGTGCAGGAGTCCTTTGCGCAGTGCGCGAGAAGGGCGCGTGAAGCAGGGATCGACGGGGTGGAGATCATCGGCTCGGCCGGCTATCTCATCAGCCAGTTCCTCTCGCCCGTAACGAACAAGCGAACCGATGCCTATGGAGGATCCTTTGAGAACCGTGCACGCTTCGCCCTGGAAACCATAGAAAAGGTCCGGACCGCCGTGGGACCGGATTACCCGGTCACGATCCGTGTGGCAGGCAATGATTTTGTTCACGGAGGAAACACCAACGACGAACAGGCCCAATACTGCAGGCTTTTCGAGCAGGCAGGCGTGGATGCCATCAACGTCACCGGCGGCTGGCACGAAGCCTTTGTGGCCCAGCTCACCATGGAGGTCCCCCGCGCTGGATACGCTTACCTGGCAGGGGGCATCCGAAGGAACGTGGGAATACCGGTTGTCGCATCCAACCGCATTACCGACCCCCACACCGCGGAGCACATCCTCAAGGAGGGCCAGGCCGACATGGTGGCCCTGGGCAGGGTGCTCGTTGCAGACCCCGACTGGCCGCTGAAGGCCCGTGACGGGAGGCCCGAGGAGATCCGTCCCTGCGTAGGCTGCCTTCAGGGGTGCATGGACAGGATCTTTACCGGGAATCCCCTCTGCTGCCTCGTGAATGCGGAAGCCGGCCTGGAGAAGGAGCGGGAGATCCACCCTGCGAAGGATCCGAAGAAGGTCATGGTGGTGGGCGCCGGAGCGGCCGGCCTGGAGGCTGCCCGCGTCGCGGCCGTGGCCGGTCATGAAGTGGAGCTCTTCGAGAAGGCGGGCAAGATGGGGGGACAGATCAACATCGCGGGCGCACCCCCCGGTCGTGAGGAGTTCCTCTCTTTTCTGGATTACTACAGGGCCGCACTCCACAAGACAGGCGTGAAGATACCCCTGAACAGCAACGTGGATGTGGATGAGATCAAACGGCTCCAGCCGCAGGCCCTGATCATTGCCGAAGGCGCGGAGCCCATCATCCCGGCCATCCCGGGTGCTGACGCCCCCTTTGTCATCTCCTCCTGGGAGTTCCTCGGGAAGAATCCGCCCATCGGCCAGCGGGTGGCCGTCATCGGCGGCGGCGCCGTGGGCCTGGAGACCGCGGTGCTTGCGGCCAAGATCGGCACCCTGAATCCACAGCAGCTGGAGTTCCTCCTGTTCCGGCGTGCGGAAACCGACGAGAAGATTCACGAACTCATCCGCAAGGGGAGCAAAGAGGTGACCGTGTTCGAGATGCTCCCAAAGGCGGGTCAGGACGTGGGCAAGTCATCCCGGTGGGTCCTCATGGGGGAGCTCCGGGAACGCGGGGTGCGCGTCGTCACCAAGTCCAAGGTGGAAGCCATCGAGCCGGATGGAACCCTCGTCTACACCACCGAGGAGGGCGAAACAAAAAAAGAGCCCGTTGACACCGTGATCATGGCCGTGGGATCCAAGCCCACGAAGAAGCTCTCCCAGGCGCTGGAAGAGGCCGGGATCCCTTTCAAGACCGTGGGCGACTGCAACAGCCCGAGGAAGGTGATCGATGCGGTCCACGAGGGGTATCTGGCCGCCCAGGCCATTTAGCAAGAAGCCGAAAAACGACTATCTGCGAGCCTATTCCGAGCGAGGCGAAGTCGAAGATCCCGAGCGTAGCGAAGGGACATAAATATACAAGAAATAGGTAGATAGAAAAGGTTTCGATGCACAGGGAACCTCTTGTAAGATAATTGTATCTAAAAAAGGGAACCGAAAAGGGAAACGCCGGAGGCAATCATGCTCGCTTTCACGGATACGCGCGCGTTGACCGACCAGATATCAAATCGATTGACGCCCACCCTGCTCGGCCTTGTGCTCAAGGGCATCGGAGTCCGGGCCCG
>CAZSUQ010000295.1:0-2927 GCA_964609935.1 uncultured Thermodesulfobacteriota bacterium
GACGTGGAGTCCATCACAAAGTACCCCCTGTTCCAGGAACACGGCCGGGAGATCTTCGACATGGTTCTGGAAACGGGCATGAAGATGGGAAAGGATCTCCTGTACCCGGCCTTTTCGGAGATGGACAAGGCACCGCCGGAATTCGTGGAGGGGCAGGTCAAGGTCCATCCCATGGTGAAGGGCATGATGAAGGCCTGCGGCGAGGGCGGCTGGATCGGGGCGCACGCCCGGTTCGAGCACGGCGGCCAGCAACTGCCCGCAATGATCACCACCACCTTCCGCTTCCTCTTTTCCGCAGCGAATTACTCGGCGAGCGTGTTTCCTTTCCTGACCTCGGGCGCAGCGCACCTGATCGAGAGCTTCGGCTCAAAGGAGCTGTTCGACACCTACGTGCCGAAGATGTTCAACGGCGAGTGGCAGGGGACCATGGCGCTCACCGAACCCCAGGCGGGCAGCTCGCTCACCGACCTTTCCACCACGGCCTATCCCACAGAGGAAGGGTACTACAAGCTCCGGGGCCAGAAGATCTTCATCTCCTGTGCGGACCATGACGGTGTGGAAAACGTGGTGAATCTCCTCATGGCCCGGATCGAGGATGCACCTCCCGGGGTCAAGGGGATCTCCCTGTTCGTGGTGCCCAAGAAGCGGCTCCACGAGAACGGAGACCTGGTTGACAACGACATCACCACCACCGGCATCTACCACAAGCTGGGATACAGCGGCTCACCGCTGACCCAGTTGAGCCTGGGGGAAAGCGACGACTGCCGCGGCTGGCTGGTTGGGGAGCCGCACAAGGGGCTCCGCTACATGTTCCAGCTCATGAACGAGGCAAGGATCGAGGTGGGCATGGGCGCCGCAGCCATCGCCTCGGCCGCGTACTATGCAGCACTCGAGTACTGCCGGGAGCGACCCCAGGGGCGGAAGATCGACACCAAGGATCCCACCTTGCCCCAGGTCCCGATCATCGAGCATGCCGACGTGAAGCGGATGCTCCTCTTCCAGCGTGCCGTGGTGGAGGGCTCCCTTTCCCTGCTCTGCCAGTGTGCCCGGTACGTAGACCTCATTTCCGCGCTGGAGGGAGATGAAAAAGAGAGGTGTGAACTCCTGCTGGACATCCTGACACCGGTGGCCAAGACCTATCCTTCTGAAATGGGCGTTCTGTCGGTGAGCGCCGGCCTGCAGTGCCTGGGAGGGTACGGGTACTGCGACGAGTTCCCGCTGGAGCAGTACTACAGGGATGCTCGCATCCACCCCATCCACGAGGGCACCACCGGCATTCAGGGGATGGACCTTCTGGGCCGCAAGGTGGTGATGAAGGACGGCAAGGCCTTCATGTTCTACCTGGAGGAGGTGCAGGCAACGATCCGGAAGGCCCGGGAGAACCCGGACCTGGCATCGAACGCGGACCTGCTGGCCGATGCCCTGGAAAAGCTCAAGGATGTGACCGGCCACATGACCGGCATTGCCCTGGAGGGGAAGATCGAGCTCTTCCTGGCGGATGCCGCACTCTACCTGGAGCTGTTCGGGCTCATCACCATCGGATGGCAGTGGCTCCTCCAGGTCATCAAGGTGAAAGAGGCCCTGGCCGGGGACCTGCCCGAGAAAGAGGCCAATTTCTACAAGGGCAAGGAGTTTGCGTATCGATTCTTCTTCAGCTACGAGCTGCCGAAGATCGAGGGGCTCATCCGCAGGCTCAAACAGAGCGACGGGCTCACCGTGGAGATGAAGGACGCGTTCTTCCAGGATTAGCCCGGTGTGGGCAGGCGTTCGAGATCGAATCGTTTGACAGGAAAAGAACCCTCTTGTTTTCCTCGATTCACCCCTCGTAATGCGGATGTGCCTCGTCACGAGGTTTCACGCAGGTTGCGTCTGAGACTCGAGCGCAGCCAGAAGAAGGAGATCAGCGTGGCCACGCAGCCGGAGATCAGGATGGAGACCCAGATGCTGGTAATGATCGTGGAAGAGATGTCATGCTGGTCCTTCAGAATCTCCGGTAAGTCCCTTCGGTCCCCATCCTTGAGGGGGTTCAGGCCCCAGTCATCGAGAATGAGCAGATGGAAACGAGCCGGCTTCTGCAACCGCTTTCCGTAGGACCCGTCGGCCTTGGCCAGGGCCATCTTTTCGAGAAGCCGGTACAGACGGAAGTAGAGGGCCGGGTATCCATCTCGGCAGGCTTTCTGTGCGAGGACGGCCCTCAGGCATGCGTTCTCCAACCGCTCGGGACTGTATTTCTGTCCCAGCCGAAGGATGCCCAGGCAACTGCGATAACCCTGTTCCTGGTGTCTGCGGCACTCCATGACCTTTCCCATCAGGACCTCGGTCAAGGGGCCGCTCTTGCGACCCCAGGCCAGGATCCGCTCCGGTGTCCACTCCAGGTACTTCTTCTGAGAAGGAGGCTGATGGGCATCCTGGCTCTGGTGTCGGCCTTTCTGATAGATCCGTGCATGTGAAGCAATGCGTCGTCCCTGGTGCCAGATCTCTACGGTGGAGGCCGTAACGCGCACATCCAGGGTCTTGTGGATCAGCCCGTAGTGGACCGAGTATCGTCGACGAAGATAGCGTTTGTCTGGGTAATCACCCATTTCGGCGGTTGGCTGGTTGTCCAGAATGAGAGCCATTCTGTGTTGGCATTGAGGATGCGGGTAGGAGGGCAGGGCAGTATGTGAATACGGGTGTTTTCGTATACTGACTTCTCTGACCAGCCGGGTTTGTTTCTTCTGTGAAAATAGGCTTCTTGAACCCTAGAGGTTATCCGTGATATCTAGCCAAGCATATCGATTGTTCCCATTTGAGGCAGGGGATGGGATATCCTGCCGACTGACGAAGTAGTTTATAGGCTCACAGAGAGTTGTCACCTTTTCGAACCAAACAGAACAAGGCACTAAAGTTGACCCTTGATATGGTCAAGTGAAAAGAGACACCTGGTT
>CAZSUQ010000295.1:2937-6646 GCA_964609935.1 uncultured Thermodesulfobacteriota bacterium
AAGAAGCGAAGGGACCATTGATCCCATAGGTCTGTATGCCATTGGCGATTCGCTGGCCGTGCAGATGCTCCCCGGTTTGCGGGAGAGACAGTCGCACCCCAGATTCATGACCGCAATGGCCGTCTCTGTTTCTCTGTGCAGCGAATTCGATGAAGATATGGTTGCGTCAGACGGGGTGAGCGATCCACGACAAGTGTTCGAATGGTACGTCGTGGAGGGACTGGCAAGGACGATTCCCGAAGACGGTGAGCTCAGAGGGCTGCCAGGCATAGCCAAAGCCAGGCAGTGTCTGAAGGAAAAGACGCACCTGTCGGCGAGAAGGTATCTGAAAACACCCACCACCTTCGGATTTCACGGTGTGTATCGAACACTTGCACGGACGATCGGGATAGAATCCGCGGGGCGCCTGGGTGAAGTAGGATACGATCTTCTTAGTACTTGGGCCGAAGAACAGGATCTGGAGGGGTTCCACGGCACATTAAGCGGGCCAGGCCGGAAGTGGAGACAGATGCTGATCGAGGCGGTAAAAGATGGCCTGAAGAAGGGCGCCGTGGACAGGCAGGCCGGCTGGACGGGATGGGAGTTTTTCAGGGACCATCTGGCCCATCACAGGGTCGGTCGGCGCGAGGCAAGGGTCATACGCGACGCACTCACCAGGCCAGCCAAAGGGCACCGAGGCGAGGTCTTCAGGAGCCTGGTCTACCGGGAGGGTCAACGGGCTTGGAGGACGGACTTTTCCGAGCGCAAATACCACAAGTTCCTTAAAATGCAGTGCGGGCCAGAATTGAAACAGCTCATCAGGACCGTGGGCGTGTACGAGACGTTTGCCAGGCTGCTGCAAGATGCTTTCGACGACTGTCTTCAGCAGATGTCCAAGACTCGTTCAAAGACGAAGTTGTCCGAGATGGCCCAGCTCAAGGGGATACAACTGCTGGCAGATCGGTTGCCCTCGCTCTTTGAAAACCTGATTCCCCTGCTCGAGCCTTACGGGGAATCGGTCCGGTTCATCGATCAATTCGGCACCCTGGGCCAGGGCCGTTCCGCCAGACTGTGGACGGAAGCGATTCTTGACCACCATGTGAGAATTCAACGAGAAAAGCCACCGAACGGGAAAGCTCCCTGGTTCGAACGGTTTGACGATGGCTCGTACATCATCCGGCCTCAATATGTCCGAGAAAAAGGCGGTCGGCACGATAATGAGTACCTGCACGGCTACCGGACCCCGTCGCTGTGGTCCTTTGCACGGGATCTGAGACTGGTGAGATAGATGATGACGAAGGGAAAGAGCAAGGGAAAAAGGCCAGGCTACGGCAAGATTCTCGATTCCTGGGTTCCTCCTTCGAGTGCCGGAGACCCTATCGGATGCGTTGCAACGAGCTTTACCTTCTCTCCCGTGTTCTTCGAGGAGGAGTGCCTGGGAAGATTTCTGAGCATGGAAACCGATCCGTTCGAGGACGGTGCCCTCTATCTCATCGAGAGGGAGGAGAAGCTTTCCCAGGTCGTTTGTGCCGCTGCTCTGGTCGACCAGCACTTCTGCAAGGGGAGCCGGAGCCTGAGGTGGGACCTCCTGCCCTCGCGGGTTGCCGGGGGTGTGCTGCACGCAAAGGTGAGCCTGCTGCACTGGGCCGGCTGGATCCGGTTGATCGTGTCCTCGGCAAATCTCACGGAGGACGGTTACCGGCGGAACCAGGAAGTACTCGGCGTCCTCGACTACAGGAAGGGGCGCAGGGCCTATCTATCTGTACTGGAAGAAGCCCTGGCTTTCTTGAAAACAGTGGCCTTGACCAGCCAATCCGGCGCGGATGCCTTCCCAGCACTGGAAAGATGGAATTCCTTCCTCGATCAGATCGGCGCCACGGTGGCGGAGTGGGAGATCGAGGACTTGAAGCAGGGTAGAAAGACATCGGTTTACATAAACCCCGTGTTTGTCGGTCCCGGCAGGAAGGATGTCTTCTCCAGCCTTGCAGAGGCCTGGCCTTCGGGCACCCCGCCCTACAGGGCAGAGGTGGTAAGCCCCTTCTTTGACTCGTCCGGAACCGGCAACAAACCCGTTCAACGGCTCTGGAATATCCTGCGCAGAAGGGGCGAGGCCGAAGCGGCTTTTCATGTGACAGCAGAGGAGATTCAGGGGGAAGAAGGGGCCTTGCTGCTCCACGCCCCGGAGTCGCTGCTCCTCGCTCAGCCATCCGGCCGTCCCGGGGTCAAAACCGACTTCCACCGTATCGAATTGGAGGTGAACCGTCCCCTCCACGCGAAGTCCATCTGGCTGGAGGATGACAGGCGGGTAGTTTACATGATGGGATCCTCCAATTTCACGAGCCAGGGGCTGGGATTGGCCTCATCCGGCAAACCCAAAAACCCCCCCGGTTCCGGGGTAAGGGGGAATATCGAGGCGAATCTCGCCTACATCGTGGACAAACACAGGGCGCCCAAGGCCCATAAGGCCTTGCGAAACAGTTTCCTGGCCGGGAAAAAGATCAAAATACGCGAGGGGATCCGGTGGCAGCCCAGGAAGGACGAGGAGGAGGACAGCACTGGCGGAGAGGATCTCCTCCCATCAGCCTTCGGAGCAGCGGTGTACACCTGGGAGGATGGGGGAAAAGGGAGGGTTGATCTGGAACTGGTGGGCAACCCCCCGAAGGGTTGGGCCCTGTTGAACGAGGTGGAAGAAAAGCCGTTCTTTTCCGATGGGGAGTGGCTGGAGATGGGATGCCCGGAAAGCCTGAGCCTGGACTGGCCATCCCACCGGCCTCCCTCGGGTTTCTGGGTTTGTTGGCAGGATGCAAAAGGCCGTGCGTGGTGGCCCGTTAACGTTTCTTCGGAAGAATCCCTCCCGCCACCCGAAGAGCTCAAGGATCTTACAGTTGAGGCCCTCATAGACATCCTTACCTCGGCGAGATCCCTTCACCAGGTGTTGAGAAAGCACCTTCGCAACAAACAGGCGGGCGTCCCGACAGGTCAAGTCGACCCTGCCGCCACAGATCCGCACCGCCGCGTTAACACGAGTCATTTTCTTCTCCAGCGAACCCGCAGGGTGTCCTTGGCTATAAACGCCCTCAGGGAGAGGGTGGAAAGGCCTGTGGTGAGTAGGGCGTGTCTGAAATGGAGATTGAGAGGGCCTGTAGGGGTTACGGCCATGGCGGAGGCGCTTGTTCGTGAGGCCAAATCGGACGAGGAAAAGGCGTTTCTCCTCTCCGAGCTTGCCCTGGAGCTGGCAAGGGCGAGGTTCCGGCCGGTTCAGGGGTGTCTGCCCGTCAGGGAGATCGAAGAAGATGTGAGAAAGGTGATTCAGGAGCTGAAGGGGAGAATCCCGAGGATTACAGCGCGGGATCAGTTTGGCCTTAATAAATATATTGAAAACGTGTTCAGCACGGTACTGAGATGAAATACAGACATCCATTCTCCCGGAAGATCTCACTCCACGTCGAGGGGCGGATATCATTACCGGACGCTCAGCGTCAGGAAAGGACCGCGAAGGAGATCCTCCGACGGCTTCGAAGGCAGCCTGGCATTATCCTGGCCGATGAAGTAGGGATGGGAAAAACCTTCGTAGCGCTGGCGGTGGCTGTCTCCGTGGCCCAGTCCGATCGTCGAAGGCGGCCCGTGGCCGTCATGGTGCCATCATCCCTGAAGGAGAAATGGCCCAGGGATTTCGAGCTCTTCCTGGAGAGGTGCGTTCCCAGGGAGGTGAGGGAAAACATACGATACG
>CAZSUQ010000296.1:0-6637 GCA_964609935.1 uncultured Thermodesulfobacteriota bacterium
ATGACTTCAGACAGGGTATGGAGCAACGGGTTTGCCAAAATCGACGGGGAGGAACATGGGGCAAGGCAAGCAATGGGATTTGCTCATAGAATCCCTTTCCACAGAGAAGGAGAACCCCCTTTGCCATAAAGAAGAAGGCGATGCGTACACGAAGAAAAATCTTCACCCATGTAGGATATTGCTCAATCAGGCAAGCTTTTCTGAGAGAATCTTTCAATCGAAACAGGGGAAGGGACCATGACCGATGTTCCCAAAAAGGTGAGTCATCGGAATCATTGGCAGGTTGGGCTGAAGGTGGCTCTCCTGACCATTTCGATTCTGGTGATCAGCTCTGCTCACTACTACACTCCCACGCAACTCCATCTATACCATGATGTGTTTCGAAGGCTTTATTACCTGCCCATCTTCGTAGCGGCCCTGTGGTTCGGACTCAAGGGCGGCCTTGGGGCTTCCATGATGTCCAGTATCCTCTACGCACCACACATTCTCTTTCAGTGGAAGATTGTCCCCACCATGGGTCTGGAAAGATATCTTGAAATCCTTCTTTTCAATATCGTCGGAGCGATCACCGGCCTTCTTGCACAGAGCTTGAATCGTCAAAGGAATCTTTATCGGAACACTTCCGAGGAACTCGAGCAGGCCTACGAGGAACTCGAACGACGATCGTCCCGTCTGTCTGACGTGGAAAGGGAGCTCAGACAGGCGGAAAAGCTTTCGGCTCTTGGCGAACTCAGTGCCACAGTGGCCCATGAGCTGATGAATCCTCTGGGATCGATAAAAGGAGCCGTTGAAATCCTCAAAGACGATTACCCCAGGGACCATGAGAAATATACATTTCTCGAAATCCTGATCAGGGAGATCGACCGCCTGGACAGGACCATCCGAAGTGTTTTACGTTTCAGCAGCCGGGAGAGAATCAGGCGAAAGACCTGCCATCCAAATGAGATCATTGAAACGATCCTTACCTTGACTCGGATCGAAGCCGGCCAACGAGGGATCATCGTGAGCACACGGTTGTCTGGAGTCGTAAGGCCAATGGAGTTGGATCCGGACAAAATCAACCAAGCATTACTCAACCTTACCATTAATGCCATTCAGGCGATGCCGGATGGAGGATCCCTCAAGGTGATATCGGAATGGATGGGTGATATACCGGATGGGATGGAAATAGAAACCAGAGTAGAAGGGTGTCTGCTTGTCTCCCTGGAAGATTCGGGTAAGGGAATACTCAATGAAAACATCAAACAGGTTTTTGAGCCCTTCTACACGACAAAGGAAGAGGGCACGGGGCTGGGATTGTCGATTGTCAAGAAGATCATCGAGGCCCACAATGGAAGGATACAGGTAGACAGCGCGCCGGACAGCGGTACAAAGGTCACCGTCTGGTTGCCCAACGTAATACCTCCAGGAAGCCAACTTTAGATGACTTGAAACCTTCCACCCCTATCAAGCCGAAGCCAGCGTTGGCTACGCTGGCTTCGGTACACTCGTTCGAGACGTAACGTCTATTTTCGGAAATGATTTTCCTCCTTGCCCAGTTTACTCACTCTAAAAAATGAGCTCATCATAAGAAGGGTATTCTTCCCATTCAGAGGATGCCTCCGCCCTTTGGACGCTGTGCTTGGGGACTTGAAAGCCGGCTGATGTATGCCTGGTACAGTTCATGATCACCCGTGTCCCTGCAATTTCCGCGACGTTGGAGCCAGCCACGCTTTCAGCATTACAGGTGAGGTGCACGTGAGATGTTTTTTCACCATCTTCATGTGCTGCACCGAGGGTCGGAAGAAACCCATTTGCACTGACGAAACCAACCATGAGACAGAGCGTGAAGATTTTCTTATGTTCCATGATGACTCTCCTTTTGTGTCCATTTTGTTATTGTTGGCAACAGTACTGCAAGCGCCATTTCGATCACGACTTCGAACCACTTCATTTTACATAAAGTATGCCGTTACCTAGGTTCGTGATTCTTCTGTAGGTATTAAGGCGTCTTACATCTAATTCGATGTGACCGTTGAAGGGTTTGGTGCGCGGGGAGTGATGGTTATTCTACAGGCGTGGTGAAGATTATTCGGCAAATTCCCGCCGGCCCCGGGAAATCTGGCCGGTGTACCCATGGACAGATACAGGCAATGGGACGCAGGGCGGATCCGTCCGCTATCAGTCCTGAGGCTCGTTCAGGAGGGCCCTGACCACTCGCCTTTCCAGACTGGGAAAGTTGCCCCAGTCGCGGTCCGTGTTCGTGACTGCGCCCACGTACACGTCGAGATCCAGGATGTACTTCATGACCGAACCGCCGCCCGGGAGGGCGCCGTCGTGTCCGATGGTGGTAAAATCAGTCCCCTGGTTCCGGAACAGCCCCATACCGTACTCCCCGCCCGGTACGATGTCACCCGGCTCGATGGTTCTCCAGTCCTTTGCAAGCGCAAGGGCTTCCTCTGAAAAGAGGCGTCCTCCCAGCATGGAGGACAGAAAGGTCGTCAGGTCTCTGGCCGAGGAGAGCATGCCCCCTGCAGACCAGGCCGAGCTGTGCAACCCGTTTGCAGAATTCACAATGCTGTCCCCGGGCACCTTCTCATCCAGAAGGCCGAAGAGATTCGTGTAACCTGCCGGGTCAAGAGGATCGCCCCTGCGGGGAAGGCGCGTTCCGGTCATTCCCAGGGGGGCCGCGATACGTTCGTAGTAAACTTGAGCCAGTTCTTTGCCCGTAACCTGCTCGACGATGTACCCCAGGGCCACGTACCCGGGTTGGGAGTAGTGGTAGTTTCCTCCCGGTTCCGAAGAGGGTTCTCTGGGGACGAGTTCTCCGGAGCGGATATGAAGGATAGGAAGCGGGATGTAGGTCCATTCGAGGATCTCCCTGGGCGGTATCCACCGGTGCGGCCTGAGGAGAATCGACAGGATGAAGAATCCGTCAACGAGTTGGACCTCCGGGATCCCGCTTCGGTGCCGTACAAGGTGATCCACGGTGATGTTCCCCCCGTTGGGATAATCCGGGACGAACTCCGCCAGGGTCGTATCCAGGGCGAGGAGCCCCTGGTCAATGAGCTGGAGGATGAGCGTGGAGGTGAAGGGCTTTGTGGCGCTGGCTATCCGCCCCACGGTATCGGCCTCATAGGGTTCCTGCGTATCGATGTTCTGCACGCCGAAGGCTCCCGACCAGTTCAGCCACCCGGGGGTAACCACAGCGGCAGCTGCACCGAACAGCCCGGAGTCCTCGGACCAGAGCCAGAGCGCCTCCTGAAGCCGTGAAGGGAGCTGGGGGTCAGCCCAGTCATAGGGCGGCTCCGGCCCCTTCAAAGAGGCGTCTTGAATGTTCTGGACGGACTCGCTGGAGCACCCGCACATCCACACAACAAGGGCCAGCACAAGCGTCAAGCCAAACAGAAATCGCCCTGTATTCCTCATTCTCTTACCACCCCCGGTTTCGGACACAGGAGATTCCACCTTTTGCCGGCTCCTGCGTCATGAGGTTCAATCTTCGAGCACGGTTCACTTCTATCCCTTAGATTTACCACAGGCCGAGATGTTTCAAAAAGCCGGGAGGATCACTCCCTGTAAGGAACCAGGGTCTGGGCCGTGCTGGTTTTCAGGTCGTGCCAGGCCTGCCGTAGGGAGACCAGTGCGAGAGCAAGACGGCTCTGCGCCTGGATCAGGTTCCGCTGAGCCTCGTTCAACCGCACGAGGGAAGCCTGTCCTGCTGCATATTCCTTTTCCACCAGGTCCCGATTCCTCTGAACGAGCTCTGCGTTGGACCGCTGGAGCTTGAGCTCCTGCTGAGCGGCCTTTAACTGTGCAAGGGTTTCCCGGATCTCGGATGCCATGATGAGCCTCAAGTTCTCCAGGTTTCTCCTTACCTCGTCCCGCCGGGCCTTTGCAGCCCTCCACCCGGCGAGGTTCTGCCCGCCGGAAAACAGCTTGTAGGAAAGGCTCAGGGCAACACTGTCGCCGAAATCATCCGATTCGAAATCAACCGTGTCCGCCCGCTCCCCTTCATAGGAAGCGGTGAGATTGATCGTGGGGAAAAACTGTGCCCGTGCAACGGCCACGTCCTTTTGTGCCTGCTTCAAGGCATAATCCGCCTGAAGAAGATCCGTGCGATGCTTCATGGCATAATCCATGAGTGGTGTGATCTCGGGTAAAGTCATCTCCTGTGACGTTTCTCCGCCAAGCCTGGCAAGCTCGAGGCCCGGTGGAAAAGCAGCATCCGCCTGGCCCAGCAGAGCGGCCAGGGCTGCCACAGATGTTTCATAGGCCCGCTGTGCGCTGATGAAGCCGACCCTGGCTGCATTCGCCTGCACCTCAAAGCTGAGCACATTACTGAGAGAACCTGTCCCCACCCTCTTTCGCGACTCGGCCTCCTCCACCTGACGCTGGTTGAAGGCGAGGTCCGCCTCGGCGATGGCGATGTTCTCTCGAGCCAGTTGCGCACCGTAATAGCTCGTGGCTGCGGAGGAGAGAAGGAGCCGGAGCGCATCCCGAAAAGCCTCCTTACTCCCCTTCTCCCCGAGCCTCGCCATGGCAAAGGTGAACTCCCTTGCCAGACCGTCGAACACGAGCCAGGACGCAGCCACCCCTGCTGTATAGTAATCCTCCGGATTGCTGATGCTTGCCCGTGGATCAAAGAACCTTGCCTGCGCAAGGGTCTGCTGAAACGTATTCTCCGACTGTCTGATCCTCGAGCCGGAAAGCCTTCCCTCGATCCAGGGGAAGAAAGTGGACCGGGCCTGGCGCACCTGCGCACGAGCCTGCCGAACCCTTTCCTCGGCCGCCTTGAGGGAAGGGTTGTTTTCCAGAAGGATCCTTTTTGCGGTTTCCAGATCGAGCACACGGATCGAGCACAAACCATCGGCCGTGGGCGTGGCGGTCGCCCACGTCTTCCCTTCTGCTTGCCGGGGCTCCTCCAGTGCCAGGCACACCGAACCAGACCACAGGGTCAGGCCCACGATCATCAGCAACCAACTCGCAACCTTCTTCATCTGTTTCCTCTCCCTTTCCACCCGTGACAGAGATCTCACGGCAGACGCGGTCATGAGACCGAAGCAGGCTTATGTACGGCGTCCGGCTCCTCCAGGAGCTCCACGTTCCTGTCCCTTGCAGGCTCCACCTCTCTCCGGCTCGGCAGGACCCCGTGGCGAAGACGGTAGAACTGTCTGCGGATGTCATTCAGGATGACCAGCAGGCTCGGGACCAGAACCAGGGTGAGCACCGTTGCAAAGGTAACGCCCGCCGCCAGGGAGATGGCCATGGGAATCATGAACCTTGCCTGCATGTCTGTTTCCTTGATGAGGGGCGTGAGCCCCCCCACCGTGCTGATCGTAGTGAGAAAAATGGCGCGGAACCGACGTGCGCCTCCGTTCTGGATCGCCTCCAGAAAGGGCATGTCCTGCGCGACGTTCCCGTTGACCCGTTCGATCAGCACAATGGCGTCGTTCACCACCACGCCGGCAAGGGCCACCATACCGAAGATGCTCAGCATGGAGAGATCATAGCCGAACAGGAGGTGTCCCCAGATCGCCCCGATGATCCCGAAGGGCACGGTGACCATGATGATGAGAGGCTGGATGTAGGATCGGAAGATGGTGGCCATGATCGTGAACATCCCGAACAGGGCCAGGGGGAATCCCACGTAGAGCGTCTCAAAGGACTCGGCCATTTTCTTCTTCTCGCCCTTGGCCGAGACAAGGACTCCGGGGTAACGGGATTGCAGCTTGAGGAAGTAGCCTCCCATGAGCTCGTCCAGGATCTCATTCGTGTTGGCCTTCTTCGAATCCACCTCTGCGCTCACCTTGACAACCCGCAGGCCGTCCGTACGCCTGATGGTGGAGTACCCGGGGGAGAACTGGATGTCGGCCACGGAAAAGAGGGGGACCTCGTGTCCGCGGGGCGTGCGGATCCGCACCTGCTCCAGGTCTGAAAACCGGCTCCGCTCGTCCTCTGTGTAGCGGACCTTGACGCGGACGTCATTTCGTCCTCGCTGGAGGCGGAGTGCCTCGGCACCGTAGTAGCCTGCATAGACCTGCCTCGCAAGATCCTCAACCGTGAGCCCGAGGGCCCTTGCTTCCGGCTTCAGCTCCAGGCGCATCTCGTTCTTTCCCGGGCTGAAGTCCGACCGAATCTGGTAGACACCCTCGAAATGGCGCAACCTCTTTTTCAGGCCGTCCGCAGCGGCCAGGATCGGTTCCATCTCATGCCCCTGGACCCAGATCTCAATGGGTGCCCCGGGAGGTCCCCTTGCCATGCCTTCAAAGGTCATGGACACCACGCCTGGGATCAAGCCGATCTCGTCCTCCCACATCACCATGAGGTCATCCGCGTGGATCCCTCGCTCCTGCGGGTCGAGAAGGGTGACCTGAACCGAGCCCACGTGCGGGCCTACCTTGGGGATCTCCTGGAGTGTCTGCCCCACGAGGTGGTAATAGTCCTTGATCAGCGGCTTGCCGGATTTAGTCTCGGTCTTTTACTCCATACGCTTCAGCGTATCTTCGATGGCCAGGATCGCATTCGTGGTGACCTCCGGTGGTGTCCCGCCGGGAAACTCCACGTTACAGGTCATGACAAAGCCGTCAATATCCGCGAACACCTCGAACTTGAGGATCCCACCCCTCAGCAGGCCGATGGTCCAAAGGAGAAGGCA
>CAZSUQ010000297.1:0-6634 GCA_964609935.1 uncultured Thermodesulfobacteriota bacterium
GCCCCTGCAGAAATGGTGTCCATGCCAGCCCGGTTCAGCAGGTCGTTGATCTTGAAGATGGCATCCAGGTCGTTGTTCAAAATCAGGGCACCGAAGGAGCAGCAGGTTTCATACTCGGGCTTGTGGGTTTCCTCCAGGGGATACCTTCCCGTGGTCACCTTGCAGATCCCGCCGCACCCCATGGGGCAGCTGAAACAGTGGTATTTTCGCTGTTGCCGGTCGATGATGAGTTTTGGATCCAGCTTTCCGGAGTGGGTATCAATGGGGAAATCCCTGTATCCAACACCCTTCCAGTTCTTCACGGGAGAGTCCCCGTTTTCCGAAGAGAGGACGTTGGTCACGATGGTGCCAAAGTTCTTGAACGCCATCTTCACGAGATTGCCGTCCTGTGCAAGGGTCACCGGGGCACGGCGCAGAACCCTGCCCAGGACCCGGAAAAGGCCTGTGGGAACCTTCTTCTCAAGAGCTTCACCCGAGCGGAAAAAGGTCATGAATTCCTGGCTCAGTGCTTTGATTCGTTCAGGGTCCTTCACGGAGATCTTTTGTTTCCCGATGAGAGCAACGGCCTTCAGCCGCTTGGATCCCATCACCGCTCCGAGCCCGGAGCGAGCGGCGATCCTGCCGAAATCATTGCAAACACCCGAGATGAGGGAGATGTTTTCACCTGCCTGCCCGATAACGGCCACCTTGGGCTTTCCGCCCATCTCCTCCATGATGTCCTTTTCCGCTTGAACAGCGTCTTTTCCCCAGTGGTGAGACGCATCCGCAAGCTCGGCCTTTCCGTTCTCGATCCGGAGGTAGACCGGTTTTTCGCTGATCCCCTTGAAGAAGATGGCATCGTACCCGCACCGTTTGATGGCAGGGGAAAAGGTCCCGCCGCAGTTGGCCTCTCCGTAGCCTCCCGTCAGTGGGGATTTGCCCGTCACCATCCATCTCCCGGTGAGAAGGGATCCTGTTCCGGTGAGGAGGCCGGAGACAAACCCCAAGATATTGTCGGGCCCAAGCGGGTCTGCGCCTTTGGGGATCCTTTCGAACAGGATCTTGGCAGCGAGCCCTGCTCCGGATAAAAACCTCTCGTAGACCTCATCTGGAATCGTTTCTTCCTCGATCGTACCCGTGGAAAGATCCACGTTCAGGATCTTGCCCATGTATCCCTTTCCCATGGGACCTCCTCCTTTCCTGATTTCCTTTTATTTTTCTTCTGATTACATGTATGCGGTTGAAACGAGTTTCCTTATTTCCTTGCCGTTGCCCGTCCCTGCTCGAACCCTGTGAGTTCAATGGTGTGCTTACCGGCGCCGGCCCCTCCGAGTACGCCTTCGAACTTCACCAGGGGGTGGGAACTCTCGGATGCAAACCAGAATCGGTACTTGGGAAGAAAGGGCTGCAACAGCTTGGCCATCAGGGTCCCCACAGGGAGAATCGTCCGTATGTCCGGTTTCATCTCAGCGTAATAGCAGGGGAATTCCCCGGCCGGCACCTGGACGGTTTCCTTGCGCACCACATGCAGTTGCATGCAGAAGATTTCCGTGGGAGTGACCCAGACATAGAAGACGAGCTTCTTTCCCTCTTCAAAGGGTGTGCCCCGCATGGCCTGCACGAGGCAGTAAACCGGGAAGGTGCCGGAAGGATAGGAGAGGGTGGGGTCGTCGAAAGCCACCTCGATCTTACGGATCAGGCGGCCGTCAGGGTTCCTGTCCCTGGCAACGAATCCCACAGGTACGAGGTCCTGTGCCGCGATCATTTCCGAGACATGCTCGAATGTGTACCCGTTGCGCCGAACCCCGGTATCGTGGATTCGGTAAACCTTCTGTCCGGCCGAGTTGTTGAGTACTTCCACACGGCTGGAGCTCTTGAGAACTTCCTCACCCTTTTTCACGTCGATGAGGAATTTGTTCGGATATTCAGCAGCTTGGTATCGGTAGGAGACGACCTGGCCGTCTGGGATGCCGGGGTCATGAAAGGGCTCTGCCGAGAGCAGCCCATGGGGTACGAAAATTGACACAAGGCAAGCTAAAAATGTAACACCTCTTCCTCTCATCGATCACCTTTTGCCTGGCTGGAAGTTCTATTCCCCTTTATTTCCCTTCGAATTGAGGACCACACATCCTCTCATACATGGGAACAGGAGGTCAAACACCCTGCATTTACTTGGAACCTCCGATTTTTCCTGAACGGGCCAGAAACAGGCATGCAATGGCATGAGGATTGCTATAAGCCTTTGTGAGGTAATGAATCTGTAACAAAGGAGTAACCACTGCCGGGTTCATGATCCGCAAAGCCGTTTCATGAGCCTGATACCAGGGAGCATCCGGAAAGAATGGAACTTGTCATACCGGTCAATCAAATGATCCTGTTTGTTGGGATAATCTCCTTTTGCTTGCTGTTCAGCCGGTTCAAACTAGGCCTGTCCATTACGTTTTGTTTCACATTCTACTGGGGATTCATTCACAACAAGGATATGTTCTATGCAGGCCTGGAGGGATCCAGCCCCTTTCTCATCCTTTACTTCGTGAGCGGCTTCATCCTGATCCTCTTTGCTCTCTTCTCCTTCCTGGCAGGGGAGTAATCATTTCGCCCCAATTTTGAGCATGTTGAGCGGTTGGAACCCCACGCCTAGGGGGTGCGGTCGGGCATCCTCGGATAGCCTGTGATCTCCCTAATTTCCTCGTAGAGCGGCCTGAGCCGATTGTACATCTTCTGGTACACACGGTTGTAAAGCCCGTCATAGATTTCCCGCGTTTCAGGGTTGGGTTCAAAGGTGCGGCTCACCCGGGTCATCTCTTTGATCGCCGTGTCGAAATCCGGGTGAAGGCCGAGGCCCACAGCGGCATCGATGGCTGCCCCGAGCCCTGAGGCCTCGTAAACGTGGGGGCGAGAGGCTGGGAGCCCGAAAATGTCCGAGGTAATCTGCATGGCAGCATCACTTTGAGATCCTCCGCCTGCCACCCTGATCTCTTTCATGCGTATTCCGCTTCTGCGTTCGCAGCGCTCTTTTCCTTCGCGCAGGCCGTATGCAAGCCCCTCCAGTATGGCCCTGTAGATGTGGGCCCGGGTATGTACATCCCCGAAGCCGATGATCGACCCCTTGGCCTCGGGGCCCGGGATCTTCACCCCCGGGGACCAGAAGGGCTGGAGGATCAGCCCCATGGAGCCTGGGGGTACGGCTGCCACCAATTCGTCGAACAGGGCCTCCGGCTTGATGCCTCGTTCCTCGGCGATGCGCTGCTCCCGATGACCGAATTCCTTCTTGAACCATGAAACCATCCAGTATCCACGATAGATCTGGATCTCGAGGCTGTAGGCATCCGGCACGGCAGCGGGGTAGGGTGGAATCAGAGGAATGGCCTCCACGTATCTTCGGTGGGTCGTGTTGATGGTGGCAGTGGTTCCGTAGCTCAGGCAGCCCACCTCAGGTTCGATACAGCCTGCCCCGATGACCTCACAGGCCTTGTCCGCAGCTGCGGCCACCAGAGGGAGGCCTGCAGGGATGCCTGTGGCCTCGGCAGCCTCCTCGGTGATTTCACCCAGGATCTGGGCCGGAGGTACGAGGGATGGCAAAAGCTCAGGCCTGAAGGACAGAGCCTGCCATTTCCAGTCTCCTTTTTTAGCCCAGTGGAGCCGCTTGTAGTCGAAAGGGATGTATCCCACCTGACAGCCTACGGAATCCGAAAATCGTCCCACCAGCCTGTGTGTGAGATACCCGGAGAGAAAGAGGAACTTCTCCGTCTTTTTCCAGATTTCCGGCTGGTGGATTCGGATCCAGTTCGCCTCGGCCTCTGCCCGAAAATGCGCAACGGTCCCGCTGGCACGGGCAAGTTTCAAAACGAACCCCCAGATGCCGCCCACGGGCGCAAGCCCGTCTGTGCGTCGTTGATCCAGCCAGACGATGGCAGGCCGCAAGGGTTGTCCCTTGGCATCCACGTTGATCACTGTGGCCCGCTGGGTGGTGAGGGCTACACCTGCCACCGCCTCCTTGGGTACGGTCGTCTCCTCCCAGAGTTTCCTGCAGGCATCGCAAAGCGAGCGCCAGTAATAGCCGGGATCCTGTTCCGCCCACCCCGGGTGTTCCGAATAGTACGGTTCCAAATGCACCTGTGTTTTTGCCACAAGGTTGCCTGCAAGATCGAAAAGAAGAGCTCGAACGCTCTGTGTGCCGTTGTCAATGGCTAGGAGGTGGTCCTTCATATTCTCCTGCTCTCCACGCTGTTTTCGTTTTCAAGGAGACAACGTTTCTCAGAACGGCTGATTCCTAAAGGACCTGAACCGGGTCCACATCCACCTCCAGGTGCACGCTTCCGGCAGAATCAGATCCTTGAATCCCTGAAAGAATTTCTTTGGTAAAGGCCAGCAGCGTGCCGGGAGGATTGCCTTTCAAGAAACAGTGATACCGGAATCGACCTCTCAGTTTTGCCAGGGGGGCCCGGGAAGGCCCAAGGACCTCCAACCCTTGATAGTGGGAGGGTTTCTTTTGCTGAAGCTTGCGCGCCTCCTGGGCGATCCGTTCGATGGCCTGCTCCACCTTTTCCTCAACCTGGCCTGTAACCCGGATGCCAACCAGCCTGCTGAAGGGAGGATAGTTCAATTCCTCCCGAAAAGCGACCTCCTGGTCATAGAAGGCTTTGTAGTCCTGTTCGCATGCGGCCCGGATGCTGTAATGGTCCGGGTGATAGGTTTGTATGAGAACATTTCCCGGCCAGGGCCCCCTGCCGGCCCGTCCGGCCACCTGGAGGAGGAGTTGGAAGGTTCTCTCCGAAGCCCTGAAATCGGGCAGATCGAGCGCCACATCCGCAAGGATCACACCCACCAGGATGATTTCCGGGATATCGTGTCCCTTTGCAATCATCTGGGTTCCGATGAGGATGTCCATCTCTTCACCCTGAAACTTCTTCAAGATCTGCTCATGGGCCCCTTTCCTTCGCGTGGTATCCCGATCCATGCGGCCTACTCGGACATGGGAGGAGAGGGCACGTATTTCCTCTTCGATCCGTTCGGTTCCCCTGCCCACGGGCTGGATATCGATTCCCTTGCATCCAGGGCATTGGGACGGGACCGGTTTTTCATGTTCGCAGTAGTGGCAGCAGAGCCTCTTTTTCGATCGGTGGAAGGTAAGACTCACGGAACAGCGCGGACAGGTGAAGAGATGTCCGCACCCCTTGCACAGCAAGGTGTGGGAGTACCCCCTGCGGTTCAGGAAGAGGAGGCCCTTTTTCCCCTGTTTCAATGTTTCACGAACAGCCTCTTCCAGGGGGATGGAGAGAGAATCCCTGGGATCCTGTTTGATCAACGGGTCGCGCATATCCACGGGAAGGACCTGGGGGAGTGGCCGTTTCGCGATTCTCTCGGGTAGCTCCAGAAGGGTGCTCTTCCCCTTTTGGGCGTTGAAATAGGACTCGAGTGAAGGCGTGGCGGAGCCGAGGATCACAACGGATTGCTCCAGTTTTCCGCGAACCAGCGACAGATCACGACCGTTGTACCGTAAACGGTCCTGCTGCTTGTAGGAGGGGTCGTGTTCTTCGTCCACGACGATCACACCGAGATTCCGGAAAGGGGCGAAAACAGCGGAGCGGGCTCCGATAACGATCTTGACCTGTCCCCTGCGAACCCTCCACCACCCGTCCAGGCGCTCCCTCTCCGTGAGTCGGGAGTGATGTACAGCGATGACCGGACCGAACCGCTCGGAAAACCTTTGGACCGTCTGAGGCGTCAACGCAATCTCCGGAACGAGAACCAGGGCCTCCCTGCCCATCCTGAGTGATGCTTCGATCACCCGTAGATAGACCTCTGTCTTGCCGCTTCCGGTGATGCCATGAAGCAAGAACGGATGAAACGTGTTTTTTTGGTCAAGACCGGAAACAATTGCACGGACAGCCGTATCCTGTGCTTCGGTCAGGGTCGGGACCTGGCTTCCGGTGGCCGGGACCTCGGGGTTCGAGGCAAAATCCCCTTCGGAGTGCCTGATTGTCCTGCCTTGAAACAACTGGCACTTTTCCACATACCCTTTTGCCTCCAGGCTCTGGATCACTCGATCAGCGGTCTCCCCCATTTTTGCATGGAGGTCCCTGAAGGTGACCTTTCCCCTCCGCTCCAGGAGGGCGAGCAGGTTCAACTCCTGTTTGCTCAGGAATACGCCCTCCTGCAGGGAGACGAGTCCCTGTGGCAGGATCTGGATGGCCTTGTAGCTTCTCTGGTGCATGGAAACAGGCAGGGCCGCACGGAGGACTTCCCCGATGGGAGCAAGGTAGTAGTCCGCGATCCACCGATAGAAGCGCAGTTCCCTCTCTCCGAACAGAGGTTCGTCATCCAGGAGTGAGAGAACCTTTTTATACGTGATGGATTTCCCGCGCCCGGGCCCGGAAGGTCCTTTCCCTTTCTCGCCCGGCTGTAGAACGTACCCGGCCACGCGCCTTTTCCCCAGTGGAACGAGTACACGCAGGCCTGTCAAAGGGGCGCTGGGCATGGACTCTGGCCACAGATAGGAGAGGGTGTGTTCAAGAGGAAGGGGGAGGGCAATTTCCACGAGGGTGGAGGATGCTCTTGTCACGGCGTGGTCTGTTTCTCCCCGAATGACGCCTGGCAGGCCGATGAAAAACGCCCGTCCACGTTTTAAACGGGACGGTCCGTATACCGAGGG
>CAZSUQ010000298.1:0-6624 GCA_964609935.1 uncultured Thermodesulfobacteriota bacterium
CCCGGTTCATGGAATGGAAGCGATCCACATCAACACCGGACTCCCATACACAGTTCGGGCTTGTGATGTGCAGGTATTTTTCTTCGATGTGTGCCTTCATCTCGTCCGTGATGAATGTCATCCCCTGAAAGAAACGGCTTGCAAAAACGAGCCTCCTGCGGAAGTTTCCCTCCACTCCTGCTGCCTGGCTGTCGGGGTATTCCACGGGAATCGTGCGCACGTCTTGAATGAAGCGGGTGCCGGGGATCCCGCATACCTTCTTGAAGAGGATAAAGAAGAAGGGCATATAGGTGGACCTTTGGTCGGTGAGACAGATATCATATCGATTCTTCAACAAAAGAAAGTGAACTACTAAGAACATCAGGAGGCGGTTCCCCTTGTCCCTTCCGAAAAGCTTGTGAACGGAGAAATCGTTTTCATGGATTCGAAAACGTTCACCCCTCCACACGTAGTCAACGTCGTGCCTCTTCCGGAGCTCCCGGACGATTCGCTTGTATCGATCGTTTCGATTCACAACGAGGATTTTCATTGCGCTTCTTCTTGCCAGGCCTCGGATTCCGAAGAATGAAAAGCGATGTTTTTACCGGCAAACAGCAGCCCGACAAGGATGCAGGCCAGGTAAAAGGTTGCACCGGGATGCCTCAGGCAGCCGTCATATTTCTGCGCTTCCAGGAGGAACACGAAAAAGCAGAGCAGGTAGCTCCGGTATGTGTGCCTGATGAATGGTTCCATCTTAGGGAAGTACCGCCTTTGCCGCCAGGCACGATAAGCGAGCCAGGCGTAACTCGCCAGCCCGTAGATCCCCACGGTGCAGAGGATCAGGAGGATGATGTTGTGGGGCCACACCGTGATGTCGCCGCTTGCGTCATCCTGCACCACGTCCCTCCATTCGCTTTCACGGATGTAAGGCTTGAAGGAGGGGCCGCTACCGAGGAATGCGTTCTTTTCGGCGTACCGCAACGCGGGAACCCAGGTGTAGTACCGTGTTTTCGGGATCAACCAGATCCGCTCCGTCTTCTCCCCGAACTTCTTGAACCGATCGAGCAGGCCTTCTTCTTTCCCGGCAAGGTTCGATGCCAGGAGGGAGATCAAATAGAACAGGGCGATGCCCAGGAAGATACCCACCTTCCTCGAGAGGTGGATTCTTGTCGTTGAGAAGACCAGAAGGATGAGCCCGAGCAGAAACAGTGCGTTGGCTCCCCGAAGACGCGTGAGGATCAGGACGAAGACGGTCAACAGGGTCACCAGGAAAACCACGGACTTCTTTCCTCCCGGCTGGCCGTTGATCAGGATGGAGGAGAGAAAGAGAGCACAGATCATGAGGAACTCACCGTAGGACTCTCCACGGAAGGAAAGGCCCTGCGCCCGGGTGGAAAACTCTCCGGAATAGACGCTCAGGGAGAACAGCTTTGCGCGGATCGCGTCCACCTCCGGGAAGACGAAGAACAGGAAGGAAAAGCCGAGGTTGAGAAGCAAAAGGAGCAGCAGGGTCCGGTTGATTCGGACGATATGCGCCTGTGTCTGCGCGGTGCCCACGATCAGCAGGACGATCAAGGCTCCGCAAAAGATCCCCTGGTAAAGGAAAAGATGATCCCCCCATCCTTTTTCCACGAACAGGAACGACAGGGTGTAGGAGAGAAGGATGAGCAGGAGCGGAAGGGTGACATCGTTTCTTTTCACACACGCCATGGAGAAATCGGTCTTGTTCGTCACCAAGGTACGTATGAGATGAAACCCGACCGTGAGGAGAACGATCATCGTCGTGCTGGAAACGTGATACGAGGCAAAGGGAATGTCCAGCAGGGCAAAGAAGATGACCATGCAAACGGCACCCCGGAGGCTCAAAGCGAGCAGCAGGCACAGGGTTGCGGCGAGCATGAAGGCCAGGAAGGAGAACTTGATCACATGCTGGAATTCCTGCCGGTACAGGAACTGAAAGGCTGCATAGACGAGGATCGAGCCCATCAGAACAAAAAGAAGGTTCAGCCCGATCTCGATTCTTTTCTCTTTCAACATGGGGTCTCCGGAAGCCCCTGAACGATGGATACAAGCCTCGACTTCTGGTTCTCCCAACGGTACTGCTGGAAGACACGAAATCCCGCCTCAACCGTTGCCCTCCTTTTTTCCGGGTCCTGATAGGCCGCCAGCATCACACGGGCGAGATCGGTTGCGTTGTCCGGGGCGAAGTAGAAAATCTCCTCCTCCTTGAAGTAATCCATCACCCCCCGGGTTCGTGGGGCGATCACCGGTTTTTTCATGATCAGGTATTCAAAGATGCGGGTGGGCAGGTTCAGGTTCGTGAAAGGCGTCATCCGGTTGGGGACGATGCCCACGTCGCACGTAGTCAGGGCCTCTGCGATTTCCTCCACGGGCACCTGACCGTAAAAGCGGACGAGCGAGCCAAGCTGCAGGGCTTCCACCTTCTTTTCCGTCTTTTCCCTGTCCTTCCCACCCCCATAGACCAGAAAGACAAAGTTCGGGATCTTGTCCCGGAGCAGGTGAACCGCTTCGATGGCGGTTTCGACCCCCTGCCGATCGAAGATCTGTCCGTGAAACATGAAGGTAAAAGGACCTTTTTCCGTACCGCTTCCGTCGTCCGGAGGACTCCCGTTCTGCCGGAAGATCTTTTCGTCAGGGGAATTCATCACGATGTGGATCTTTGATTCCGGACACCCTCTTGAAATGTACTGTTCGCGAAACGAGTGGTTCGGGGTGATCACGAGGTCTGCCATGCCGATGCTGGCCTTTTCCAGGAGTCTGAGCACCCGGATCATGGCGTGATCGGCCTGAAGGGAGTAGATGGTCATGTACAACTCGGGCATGAGATCGTGCAGATCCAGAAGAACGCGGGCGCCGGCAAGCTTGGGGAACAGGGCACTGAAGACCAGCACATCCGGCATGTTGTGTACGTGAACGATATCATAGCGTTTCCGGGCGTGATGCGCGACCATTTGCAGGAACGCGGCGGAAAGGAAGAAGCCGTACTCCCAGAGATAGCGGTACTTGCTCCCCCGCTTTCGCTGCAGGTTGATCCGGTGTACATGGATGTTCCCGAACCGCTCCGATTTCTTCTGGCCGCGATCCCGCAGGCAGACGATATCCACGGACCAGCCCGCTTCCGTGAGGGCTTCGGCTTCCCGTCTCACGCGCACGTCCGCAGGATAGTAGGAGAATACGATCATGGCTGTTTTCATCATATTTTTCATGACGCTCCACCATGAGGAAAGAAGGAGGCCGGACCCCTTGCGTCACGGGAAACCCCGGCAGCATGGATCACGGAAAGAGGTTTGAAAAGCACGAGATGGCATCCCTTGCGGCTCAGGTTCAGTCCCGGGACAGGAACACCCGGATCGCTTCCACGACCTTCTCGATATCCGCCTCCGTGAGCTCGGGATGCATGGGCAGGGAAAGGATCTCAGCGGCGGTCTTTTCCGACCAGGGAAAGGAGTTCTTCCCGTCGTTCAGGTATTGATTGGCCTGCTGGAGATGAAGCGGAATCGGGTAGTGGAGCCCGGTTCCGATACGCCTGTCCTCCAGGACTGTTCTCAGCCCTTCACGGTCCCGGCTCCGTACGACGTACAGATGGTAGACGCTCCTGGCCCAATCGGGTTCGTAAGGCGTGATGATTTCGTCCATCCCGGCGAGAAGCGCGTTGTACTGCTCTGCGCTCTTCCTCCTTCTTGCGTTCCACTCGGACAAGCATTGCAGCTTGATCCTCAGAACACCCGCCTGGATGGCATCCAGCCTCCCGTTGGTCCCGTGCATCTCGTGAACATACTTTTTCGCCTGGCCGTGTTCACGTATCATCCGTACCTTGTCGGCAAGGGATGCGTCATCGGTGGTAACCGCACCGCCCTCTCCACATGCACCCAGGTTCTTGCCGGGATAGAAGCTGAACGCAGCGGCATGCCCCATGGAGCCCACTTTTTTCCACTGCTGTTCTCTTTGCGAAAAGTATTCGGCCCCGTGGGCCTGGCAGGCATCCTCGATCACGATCAGGTTGTGGCGTTCCGCGATCTCCATGATGCGGTCCATGTCCGCAGGCTGCCCGTACAGGTGAACGGGAATGATACAGCGGACCCTCCGTCCCGATTTTCTGTGAAGCGGAATGCCTTCCTTTGGGTCCGTTTCGCACGCCTGCTCCAGAAAGGCTTCCAGCTCCTGCGGGTCCATGTTGTAGGTTCGCTGGTCGATGTCGATGAATGCAGGGCTTGCGTTGGCCTGCGTGACCGCCTCCGCAGTGGCAAAGAAGGTGTTGGGAACCGTGAGGACCAGGTCTTTCGGCCGAATGCCCGCCGCCGTCAGGGCAAAGCGCAGCGCGTCCGTACCGCTGCTCACCCCGATGCAGTGCTTTGCGTTGCAGAAGGTCGCGAATTCCTCCTGGAAAGCCTCCACCTGAGGCCCTCCGATGAAGACGGCCGTCCGTAAGGCTTCGCGAAAAACCTCGAGCAGATCCGTTTCAAGCTTCCGGTGTTGCGTTTTCAGGTCCAGAAAGGGAATCATCGGTTTTCGTCCACTTGTCGCATCAAACGTGCCGGATTGCCGGCCACAATGGATCCCGGTGGAACGTCTCTGGTCACCACACTCCCTGCCCCCACGATGGCGCCTTCACCCACCGTGACGTTGCCCAGGAGAACGGACCCGGACCCGATGGAAGCACCCTTCCGCACGTTCGTGGGCAGAAGGGCCCAGTCCTCCTCGCCCTGAAGTTCCCCGGAGGCATTCGTCGCACGCGGGTATTTGTCATTGATGAACATCACACCGTGCCCGACAAAAACGTTGTCTTCGATCGTCACCCCCTCACAAATAAATGTGTGGCTCTGGATCTTGCAGTTGGCACCGACCCTTGCGTTCTTCTGTATCTCCACGAAGGGCCCGACCCGGGAGTTGTCACCGATCGTACACCCGTAAAGATTGACAAAGTCGGAGATACGGACGTTCGTTCCCAGCTTGACGTCCGCGGAGATCTTTTTAAGCAACTTGTCTGATGAACTTTGCATGCTCCACCTGCATGGCCAGCCCGTTTCTTTTCATGGACTCGTTGGCCGCCTCCAGTACGGATACGACCCGCAGACCGCTGATCCCGCAACTGCGGGGGGTCAGGTTGTGGTCAATGCACTCCAGGAAATGGCTGCACTCGTGACGAAGAGGTTCGTAGTCCTCGATGCGCGGACTGTAGATGTCGCCGTATCGATAAGAAAAGGCAAACTCCCCGTAGTTGTCGTAATAGGGAGGCGCCTCCACGCCCTTGTCGTAGATCTTGATCTTCTCCTGCGACTCGGTGTCGTCATACAGCAGCATCTTCTTTTTTCCCACAAACGTGGTCTGACGGACCTTCTTGGGGTCCAGCCAGCTGTTGTAGATGAACGCAACCGCCCCGCTTCGGAAGTGCAAGGTCAGGGAGGCTACGTCTTCAATGGCTTTGTCGTAGTGTCCCTTGCCCTGGCAATTGATCGAAACACAGTCATCTTCCAGGAGGTACAGGATGATGGAAATGTCGTGGGGGGCCAGATCCCAACCCACGTTGATGTCCTTTTGAAAGATACCGAGGTTGAGCCTCATGCTCGAGATGTACAGGATGTCGCCCAGTTCCCCCTCCCGGATGATCTCTTTGATCTTGTTCACCGCGGCCGTGTACTCGAAGGTATGCCCCACCATCAGGATCCTGCCTTTCTGCTTGGCCAGGTGGATCAGGTCCAGGCAGGCTTCCGAGGAGTGGCACAGGGGCTTCTCCACGAATACGTGCTTGTCGTGCAGGAGGCATTTCCTTGCGAGCGGATGATGTGTGCGTACAGGGGTCGCGATTCCCACCGCATCGATATCCGGATTCCTCAGGATCTTCCTGAAGTCCGTGGTTGTCTGGATCCCCGGGAAAAGGGTTTCCATGCGCTTGAGCTTTGCCACGTCGGTGTCGCTGCACGCCAGCACCCTGCAGTCAGGCAACTGGTTGAAGTTCCGGACAAGGTTCGGTCCCCAGTATCCGCAGCCGATGATTCCAATGCCGTGCATCCGTTTCCTCCGCCTGGAGTGTTGTTCTCTCAATGGTTTTCGCCTTTGTCCTCAGTGCGCTCCCTCTGTCGGGAGGAAGACCCGAAACGTCTTGAAGAGAATCTTGAGGTCGAGCCCGAGGGACCAGTTGTTGGCGTACTGAAGGTCGAGCCGCACCATGTCGTCGAAGGTGGTCCCGTTTCTTCCGTTGATCTGCCACAGTCCCGTCAAGCCGGGTTTGACCTCGAAAATCCTTCCTGCATGCCAGAACTTGTACACGTCCAGTTCATAAGGAATGGGTGGGCGAGGCCCCACAAGGCTCATGTCTCCCCTCAGAACGTTGAAGAACTGTGGGAACTCGTCCAGGCTCGTTCTTCTCAGAAACCGGCCGATCAGGGTCACCCGGGAGTCGTTGGTGAGCTTGTAGAGTGGCTTCTCATCGGTTCCCTTGTTGACCTCTTCGTTGGCCCCCTTGATGAACTTCGTGACGTACTGCTCATGAACGCTCGAATCCGCATTCGTGTGCATGGTTCTGAACTTGAAGAAGGTGAACCGTTTTCCCAGGAAACCCACGCGCTCCTGCCGGAACAGGATGGGACCGCGGGAGGTGAGCTTGATGAGCACGGCGACCACAAA
>CAZSUQ010000299.1:0-6615 GCA_964609935.1 uncultured Thermodesulfobacteriota bacterium
GATCGGGGGCAGTACCCCTAACCTGCTGATTGAGGCGATTGCCAGGGAGAGAGAAGTTCATGCTTGACCGTCCGGATGCAGGCCCCTTGTAAAGAGCCGGCGAAAACTGTCCCTTCACGACTTGGCCGCCTTTTTTAAATATAATCATCAGTTGCCGGCAACACATCCGGGTGCATGAGGTTGTCCGGATCGAAGGCCTTTCTTGTGTCTTTCAAGATATTTAAATATTCACTGACTTTGCCCCAAAGCGGCAGATGATATTCACCGGCACCGAACATGTTTCGAAATAGGGCTCCTCCGAATTCCAACATGAGCTTTTGAGTCTTATGCATCATGGCTGTTGCACGTTTGACATCCTCCGGGTTGCCCTGATCCCACCAGAAGTCAACCTCGATACCTCCCGCCCGTGCATAAGGCAATGGTCCCTGGATATCCGTTCCAGTCATGGCATGCTCCACGGAAACATTTGGATCAGACGTCTTCCAGTATTTCTGCACCAATTGATTATATTTTTTCGCAAATTCCGGAATTTTGTCCATCTTTATATTGCATGCAGTCCATTGAAACGCACCTTTATAGGCTCCAACATAATTCTCTTTGATTCCCAGACTCATCTTCGTAGCCATGGTTGAATGCGCATTCTTCATCTCTTCGCCAAACATGGCGTGATCAATAACCATCAGTCCATATTTCTGGACAATCTCGGCAACAATCTCCTTTTTTATTTCCAACTCTTCAGCATCATAGCCGCTGACCACAGTCGAAAAAGGATGTTGCGGAGACATGCCGATAACACCGGGGACGGTCAACCCATCAAATAAGTGAACCATCGCCAGGGCAAAGAGGCCGGGATGGGCCTTATACATAAAATCGGTTATATTCTCTTGGCCTACTTCCTGAATCGCCTTGACGGTCTGACGAAAGGCATGATGCAAATCCAGATCGTAATTAGCGGCAGTAACCAGATCTTCAAACTCTTCGGCATTATCTCTTTCCGGATAAAGCTTTGCCGTCAACTCGGTGCAAACACCGAACATGCCGTCGGCATTGAAAAACATACCACACAAATCCGGACCGGGGGTGAAATGGAGCGGAAGATTCCCGACATTCGGTATCGCCCGGGGGCCGACCTTGAAGACCTCGCCATTGGGCAGCACCCAGGTCATACCAGCCGTTAAATCAGAGTTTAATCCATATTTGCACACAGACCCTGCACCGCCACGAGAAACATAATTAGACAGAAGGGATACACTCCCGAACGTCAACGGCAGAATCGGTTTTAGATGAAATTCATCGTTCGCTCTTCGACATACGGACTCCCACCAGATCGACCGCATCCTGATTCCAGGACCTACCGATACCGTCATGGCTTCTTCATCAAACGACAGCCGCTCATTCATTCGCTTGAGATCAATAAGAATACCGCCTTTACGGGTAATCGTCAGGCCACCATGGTTGAATCCGGTAGTAAGAGGAACGACGGGGATGCCGTGTTCATAGGCTGTCTTGATAATGCCCTGAACCTCTTCGGTGGTCCGCGGCAGAACGGCAAGATTCGGTCGCTCGCCGGCGAAGATGGTAAAATCCCTGCCGTAAGCGCTCAAGTCTACCGGGTTGTCACTCACCCATTCCTGGCCTAGGATCTTGAACAGCTTGTTCTTGACTTTTTCCAGATTGGAAACCGTCAGACCGATCTCGTCCTCACCTCTCCTGGGAGCCTTCCAGTCAGGATCTCCGGCCTTAATGATGCGACCGGGATTCATGATGTTATCAGGATCCAGGATTCCTTTTATATGCTTCAGTACCGGCAAATGATTTGGAATGCTGGTATAGATCTTGCGACCCAACTCCCCATGGGGTCGATCAAAAAAGGCGCCCAGGTCTGCCAACGACAAGTTCAAATCGTTACAGGCAGAAGCATGGACCGGATCATCCGTAAACCAGTCATAGACAGCATACACGGCTCTTCCATAGTCGAAAGAAGAATATATCTTTCCCACCTCCTCGGGTGAAAGGCCGGCTGTTGCGGCTGCCTTGTCGACCTCGGATTCAATTTTCTTCATATTGGAGAATAAGGCATAGAATCCTGTGTGAATATCGCTTGCCTCCGCCCAGGGACGGTCAAGCTGCTCAGTCATAGGCTCAATAAGGCGGCCTTCCACTCGGCACTCATAATTTTTTAATAGTTTACCGACCCGGTCTTTATTATGCTCGACATGTCTGGTCCGTCCTTCAAAGCCGATTGCAAGGCTCCATGAAGGATAATCCTTAACCTTGCCGCCCAACAAATTCCTAAGAGAAACGCGGTTGATTCCTAGATATTCTATCCCGAGTTCCGTGCGGGGAACATCCTTCATGGCCTTTAACATTTCAGCAACATCTTCAAAGGCATAGACTAAGCAAGTACGACTTTCACATACCGGCCAGAGCATGATGGAAGCCCTGGTCATGATCCCGAAAATATCATCCGCACCAAAAAACCAGTTAGACAGGTTCGGGCCCCCTTCATTTCTACCATCGGACTCAGGGCTAAACCCATGCGTCCCGGTACGATGAATTCGACTATTGGCCAGCACCAATCTCAGGTTCGTGAGCGGGTAATCCCATAATTTTGCCACCGCCTTGCCGACGACCCGAGCCATATGGCATTCGGCCACTGAACTGGAATTGGCCGCAATAGGTGCGACTGCTTTGATCCCACGGTCTTTTAAAACCGAATTAAGTTGATCCCAGGTGACCCCCCTTTGAACATGGGCCATCAAATTAGGGGCATCAATCATCTCAATCTTATTCATGCGGTCGAAATCCAGGAAAAGGCCTTCTTTATCCAGATCTTCTTCAAGGAGATGATGGTCATTGGCCGTTATGATCGCTATTTGATTATTCCGCGCCAAATCCACAATTCTTTGCAGTTGTTCGTCATGTTGAGGGCGAACGCTCACCCATGAAGGTGTTTCCCACCCCGGACGTAAGAATCGTTGGGTTCCAGTTGTTCCATCGAATACATTTTCCTCTCCAACGATCGCTCTTAGCTCATTCAAGACCTTCTCTTCCAAGGCGATTACTCCTTATTCTTTAGGCTGTTGGTGGGTGGAGTTCACAACGCCTGAATGATTCACCCTACCCATGGTCTTCGAAAGGATGCTGCTTTGGGCAGTCAAAGAAATTATTTTTCAGCAGGTCAGGCTCCATATAGATTGGTTGTAGAGCCTTCTCTTTCCCCGGAAAAGGCACCGATCTCGAAACTACCTCCCTGCTTTCCTCAATGACTGAACGGTGAATTCCGATTCTTCCAAGCCGCTGTCAAAGACGCCCCAGGTGCTTCCATCTCCCAGGCATCCTCCGGAAACCTCGTATCTCCCTGACTCGAGATTGAGATACATGATTGCGGAAACCGTTCGCTGTTTCTGGCAATAGTCATAAGCCGTGTAGTATTCGGCCATCCTCCAGAGAGTCCCGCGTTTGTCGTACCTGTCCCCCGCCGCAGGCGCCCAGGTATCCTCGTCGTAATAGCCGACCCGCTTGCTGTACGGATGGTTCAACCCTTCCCGGGGCATCCCCTCCACCACCCACACCCGGCGCAATTCATAGCGTGCACCGGCGGGTTCGATATCCCCGGGCAGGCACTCCTCCTTGTCCGAGGCGTCCGGTTTCCACATACCGTAGCAGTTCACCGGGATGTACATCTCCTTCTTGCCCAGGAGCTTCCAGTTCCAGTCGTTCACCGGCCCCCGGAAGCCCAAAGACAGTTCGTCCATGGTGGTTTCTCCGTCCATCTGTCCTCCCCCGGTCAGGCTTGGAGCCCGTCGGACCCTCCGAAGGGTGGGCAGGTAGAGCCAGGCGTCTTCCAGACGGTTGTCGTCGATGTATCCCACCGTCAACAAGGTGGTACCGGCTTCATCTGCGGGGTATGTGTAAATTCCTTTGATCTTGTAGGAAAGTCTGTCGGGATTCGCTATCTTGCTCTTCACCCTTCGCTCATCGAAGGTGATGACCATGGCTTTTCGTATCGTTTTCTTGATCTTGCCGGAGGGACTGACAATTCTGCGGCAGTCAATGATGTAGGAGTCGTCTCCCATATACGGCCTCTTCACGTTCCATATCGCTTCGGTCCCGTTCTTGGGGAAAGGGAAGGGGATCCCTCCCTGAAATCCCTGGAGGATATTGTTTTCATCGAGGCGGCTGGATTTCATGCTTTTTTCGGTTGCCAGATAGAATTCCTCTGCATACTCCCAGTTGCGGTGGGTTGGATAGACGTTCATGTAATAGTTCTCGTTCCGTTTCAAGCGTTCGATTTGTCCGGGGGAAAGCCGGGCCTTGTATTGGGCCACGTTCGTGTGATCGATCCGGAACAGGGGTTTTTCATCCTTGTACGGGTTGGGTAATCTCTGTCCCTTCTTGAAGCCGACCGGGCACTCCAGGCCCTTGGCCCCTTTATATGCAGTGATCGTCCCCGTGGCATTCCCTCCAGCTATCGCACCCATTCGCGTATATTCTTCGGCTTGAGCTGGTTGGGAGGATACGGGCAGCACACAACCGATTAGAAAAAGGCTTACGATCAGATTCCTCATAACAACTCCCTTCGTGGTCGCTGAAACAACTAAAGCTCCCAGTCGCCAACCCTGTCTTTACGACATCGCTCCGCCCACCCTGCAAATGTATATTTCATCCCGTTTTCTGCTCGAATTATTCCTTTTCCTGGGGTATGAAATGCGGAAAGCATAACACATTCCCCGGTCAAGAGAAGAAGAAATTATCATGACTCGGCTACACACGTCATGGACCTTTTTCTCCACCTCGACAAGAACCTTTTTCTTATTGGCCATGTTCTCATCAATCATCATGGGCGTCATGCTGTTCTTGGCCGTCCGCCAGGCAATTGCCCCATGGTTCGTGCCCCGACAGCGGCACTTCTTTGTAAGATAGATTTTTCTTTACAATCCCTCTGTTGTGGTATTCAATTTACACGGCACAGGAAGGGAGGCCCCGAACCCCCAACCCATTCGAGAGGAAGTGACCATGGCTGTGAATTCCTATGACGCGATCGTCATCGGTGCAGGTCCCGCGGGCGCAGCCGCGGGCCGAAGGTTGGTTGCGGGGGAAATGAAGACCCTCCTGGTCGAGAAGTACAAACTGCCTCGCCGGAAGATGTGCTCCGGGCTCCTGTCGCGCTGGACCGTAGATTTCGTGCACCGGCACTTTGGACCGATGCCCGAAACCGTTTACACGGAGACCCCCTTTCTCAAGGGGTTCGGCTTCAATTTCCCCTCCCTCCCGGAGACGCTCCTGGCTCCCACCGAAAGCCCCCTTCCCTACGTACGCAGAGACCGGTTCGACTGTTTTCTCGCGCAGGGCAGCGGCGCCAAGATAAAAGACGGGGTCCGGTTGACCGGGATCGAGCAGGAGAAAGACGGGTTCAAGATTTTCTGCGATCGTCTGCGCAAGGACGGAAAAACCACCCGGGTCACCTTCCGTGGCAGGTATGTGGTGGCGGCGGATGGCATGAACTCTCGCGCCGTAGGGCGCGTCCTGCCCGATGCCCGGCGGGGCATGCCGGTGACAACTGGCATCCAAAAGTTCTACCGGGCCGAGATCGATTTAGACCCCAACTATTTTCACCTCGTCTTTCATCCCAATGTCGGGTTCTTCCCTTGGGTGAACATGAAGGGGGGGCGAGTCGTGGTCGGCGTTTCCGGACTCGAGCACCCAAAAGCGCACCGCGATTATGACAACTTCAACGCTCTTCTCAAGGGGCGCTTCGGACTCAAGATCAAGGAACTGCTCCGTGAAGAGGCCATGGCCGGGTACATGATGGCCTATCTCAATCATTTCGTGCTCGGCCAGGGGAACCTCCTGGTCGCGGGCGATGCGGCAGGGTTCATCCACGGTGCGGAAGGAATTTCGGCTGCTCTGGTGAGCGGGGATCTGGCGGGGCAGGCCATCCTGCAGGCAGACGAACTCCACAGAAAAGCCGTGGACCTCTATCGTCAAAACGTTCGGGGAGAGGTGGATCGTTGCCTGGATCAACTCAACCCCCTTCGCATGTTCAGGAACTTTCCCATGGCCGTTGACGGTAAGGCGTTCAGGGCGAAGCTTTCCTTGAAAGCCTTGCGTCTCATTTACGATGACCTGAAGGCATTTGCAGCGCAGGACATTGGCCTCAAGGAATCAGGCATGGGGAAGGTCGCAAAACAGAACATGAACCCCCACCTTCTCCACCGTCGTTACCCTGTTGAATTATAGCTGTACTCTCACGGCGAGAGACAGAACGGCACAACCCAGGCGGGTGGCCCGGCACGGAACCCTCTCGCAAGAACATCCCGCAACAGAGAGGAGGTCGCAGAAGATGCCAAAACTGGAAGGCAAGGTGGGTATCGTAACGGGTGCTGGACATGGGATGGGGGCGGCGCACGCCCTTGCCCTGGCCCGGAAAGGCGCGAGCGTTGCCCTGGTCGACATCTGCAAGGACAATCCAGCGGTTCCTCATCCGGGCGCCACGGAGACGGGCCTGGGCAAGGTCGCCGAGGAGATCGCCGGGCTGGGGGGCAGGGCGCTCCCCGTCACGTGCGACGTGAGCAAGGCCGCCGAGGTGGAAGCCATGACGAAGAGGGTGAT
>CAZSUQ010000300.1:0-6615 GCA_964609935.1 uncultured Thermodesulfobacteriota bacterium
GGAATTGGGCCTCTGGGATGAGCGTTACTGGCTGTATTGGGGAGACACCGACCTGTGTGCCAGGGCTCTGAAGCACGGTTATCGGGTTTCTTGTGCGACTCGTTCGAGGGTGTGGCACCGAAACTGGGCCACGGTCCGGGTTGATTTCCTTTTCCCCTACATCATGCACGATCGGATTCGCGGGGGGCTCCTCTTCAATCTGCGCCATAACCCGGAGCAGTCCTTGGTCGGCGTGCGCCACCTGATTCTGAAAAGCTACCTGAAGGCAGCTTTGGAGCATTTCAGCCAGCGACCCAATTATGCCCGTGCAAATATCGAAGCCGTCGAGGATTTCTTTAAGGGTTCCTTTACCAAGACGGATCCCTCTGTCTGGACCGGAGGCCTGGAGTTGGCGGATATCGATGCGATCTGCAGGTCTCTGAAAAGAAAACTTCCCAGAGAGCCGAAAATCCTCCTCAATTTGCCTGCACATTTTTCACAGAAGGCGTCCGTCCGCGCTGCCTTTGCAAAGCACTTCGACCGAATTCAATGGGAGGAGCTGGACGTTCCGGTGAGTACCCGGAAGCCGGATTTGACCGACAATTATCACGATTACCTGCTGATCCATATCCCTCGCTTCCTGCGTAAGTGCATGACACCCCACAGGCGGGGGGATTTGATCATTTCTTCGGTTTCGAGCCCCGATCTTCTCAATATCTTGGCCGCCAAGCATACACTGCTTCTGGATTCATCGTTGCAGGGGTACGTGGCGAGGAACCGGGTTCATCGAGGATTCTTGGAGTTCCTCAAAACCGTGATGAAGGGTTTGAAGGCCGTTACTATTGAATTGCCGAGTGCGCTGAAGCATAGTGAAGCACTCAAGAAGGCTCAGACAGACTACCTGTAGATCGATCAGGAGTTCGCCGAGTCCTGACACGGAAAAACACGGTGAGCACTCGAGTCGTGACCCATCATGAAACGTTCGTGTCGTTACCCATAGCACACCCGATTCAAAAAACCTGTCATGCATAGACACCGAAACGACTTACCGAACAAGAGCGGAAAGGCAAAGGACATTTCTCATTCACGCTTGCTGATCCGGTACGGGATCGTTGCAATTGCCGGCGCTTTCCTTGCTCTCCTGGTGTGGAAAATTCTGCAACTCCCCTTTCGCCATTGGGTTGCCGTTAGCGGAGGCATTGTTGTTCTCTGCGTTGCCATGATACTGATTCGGCGGCTCGAAGATTTTCTGATCTATGCTTTGGTGTTTAATGCGCCCTTTGATCGATTCGGAAAATGGTTCTTTGCCCATCCGGACGATATTGTTGTGGCCAGAGGAATCAGCATCGGACTGGGGGAAATGTTGCTTCTTCTTGCCTTTTCCCTCTGGTTTGTTCAGATTTTTATTGTGCGCAAGGAACCTCTCCCCCGGTTGCACAAGATCGATTTCTTTATTGTCCTTTTGCTCATGGCACAGGTGGTGTCCGTGTTGGTGGCACCCAAGCGTGTTTTGAGTTTTCTTGATATTGTTTACAACCTGAAACATGTGGCCCTCTATTTCTTCCTGGCCCACAAGGTCCAACGGCGTCACCTCAAGTGGATTGTTGCTTTGATTCTGTTTGCGGTTATCCTGGAGAGTTCTATCGCCATTTTCGAACGGACCACCGGTATGGTGGGCATCGGACACAGCAAGGGGAATGTCCAGGAGATTGCCACGTGGAAACAGTTTGTGGTTCCCGGGGCGGAGCATATCATTCGTGCCGAGGGCACCACGGCTGATTCCCATGCGCTGGGTCTCTATTTCGTCATGCTTCTGCCCATACCCCTCGTTCTCTCTGTGATGCGGTTCTTGAAAGGGCCGACAAAATTTGTCATGTCGCTGGTCATGATCTACGGCCTCATCGGGCTGATTGTTACCTTTACGCGTTCGGGATGGTTGTCTTTTGCCATCTCATCGGGACTTGCACTGGCCATTATCCTTTTCTACTGGAAACAGGGCAGAGCCATTCTCATCTGTTTGGCCGTTCTCCTGGGGGCAAGTTTACTTTATCCCAAGGGATACATAAATATCTACGACAGGTTTGCAAATGCTCCCTGGGAAATTATGGAGGAGCGTTTTGCAATGAACAAGACGGCTTTGAGTGTATGGAGTAACCATCCTCTGTTCGGATGTGGAACAGCCAACTATATGCAATGCATCGAATCCCCTGACGTCGTTCTGTATGATCCGGGGGAGTACCCCGTACACTTCATGCTGCTCCTCATAGGGGCCGAGATCGGACTGTTCGGTGCCGTGGGCTATTTCGGTTTCATCCTGCTGGCTTTGTATCTTTGTTTTACCATGCTTTCATGTGAAGACCTTTTGATACGTGGGTTGGCTCTTGCCTTTATTGCCGCCTTTTTCGGCTATCTTCTCGATGGGCTGACCAGTCCTTTGGGACGAAATATCGTCCCCTATTATCAACTCTGGCTATATGTCGGACTGACCATATCGTTTCAACGGATGATCAAGCAGAGTGGGAAGGAAGCGGTCTCGTCAAACCAACCAACGAACCTTGTCACCGAGTACCGCTAGCGTGCTGTCATCCGAACATGCCTGCAATATTGCGAAGCGACCTGGATGTTCTTCCGGTTATGAAATTCTATAAAAAACTTCGCTTCTTTCAATTCGCGCACCCTGGAAAATACGGATTGATAAACCTGAACAGAGAGGATTCTGATTGAGAAATGGGTGAGAAGCTCAAGATCAGCGTGGTGATTGCAACCTATGGCCGGAGCGAGATCCTTCCAGAGACCCTTCAATGTCTGGAGCTCCAGACGCTGGACCCCTCGTGTTTCGAGGTCCTTGTGATCGATGATGGTTCGCCGGACAACACATCCGAGGTGGTTCAGGGTCTCCAGAAGAAGATGTCCTATTCGTTGATCTACCTGAGGCACCCGAACCGGGGAATCTGCTACACACAAAACCGGGGGATCCAGGCAGCTCGTGCCCCTATTGTGTTGCTGATCCCGGACGACGTCTTTCTGACCCCCCAGGCTCTGGAAGCGCACCTCGAGAGTCATGCGTTGCACCCGGAACCCGTTGTGGCGGTTCTGGGCCGGAACCTGCAATCTCCTGAGCTTGCAAAACATTCTGTGTTCTTGAAGCATTGGGATCCCTGGAAGTTCAAGAAACGCGTGGTTCCCGTAGAACTTCCCTACTACAAGTTCTGGGCATGCAACATCTCCTGCAAAAAAGCGTTTCTTCTCCGCAGTGGACTCTTTAACGAGCAGATGGTGGAGGAGGGAAGCTATGCTCATGAAGATGTGGAACTGGGCTGCCGTCTTGAAAAAGAGGGGCTGCGCCTTCTCTACAACCCGGAAGCCCTGGGATATCATTATCATCTGATGACACTCGAGAACGTCATCCGGCTGTATTACTTGAGGGGCCTGAGGTGGATAAAACTCCGTCAGACTTCTGCCCGGCCTGAGATCAGTGTTGTATACCATGTCCTTTCACCACGAACGCTGAAGGACTACATTTATACGTTCCGGAACTCCAACAACCTCGTAGGGGCGGATCGCAACCTCTTTCTTCTCCTGGCCCGCCAGATGATGCATGCCGTGATGTTCAATTCCGTCTCCGTTCCCCTGGTATGGCTCCCCATGGTGAAGGCAGCGGAAACGAACTCGCTCTTGTCTCGCTTTGTGCATGCACAACTTTACCGAGGGGTCTTGTCCCACCATTTTTACAGAGGCGTCTCGGATAGCCGGAGGGGTGTTTCCAGGTTTTCGTGAGGAAGGCGGGAAGGGGTGAAGAAACGATGAAGCTGAGTGTTGAGATTTCCACGTACAACCGAAAAGACGGCCTGAGAG
This sequence comes from uncultured Thermodesulfobacteriota bacterium, assembly GCA_964609935.1. GTDB lineage: Bacteria > Desulfobacterota > DSWW01 > DSWW01 > DSWW01 > CAYTRL01. Next base: position 3,835 of record CAZSUQ010000300.1, read on the forward strand.
AAGTATTGTCACGGCTTGCACTGCAGGACTACCCGCATGATCAATTCGAAGTGGTTGTGGCGGATGACGGTTCCGACGACGGTACACCGGAGATGGTTGAATCTCTGAAAGGGACAATGCCCTATACGCTTCGCCTTGTTGCACACCAAAACCTCGGATGCGGTGAAAATCATAATTCCGGGATCCGGGCCGCAACAGGGGACATCTTGCTCATGCTGGCCGACGATGTTCGGGCGGAACCACAACTGGTCCGGGAACATCTTCAAGTGCATGAAGAGAATCCCGAGCCTTCGGTCGTGGTCGTGGGCCGGCTGTGCCAATCCCCCGCTCATCCACAAACGGCTTTCCACCGGGCGTATGATCCTGCGATCAATTCGCTGTTTCTCAAGGGTCGAAAAGATATGCATCACGGCGGATTTCTCGTGAGCAATCTTTCATTCAAGCGAAATTTCATGATCGAATGCGGCATGTTCCATGACTGGCCGGCCGCGGCTCACGAAGATGTGGAACTCGGATACCGCATGCGAAGAAAAGGGATGACCCTGCTTTCCAACCCCCGGGCCCTGGGCTATCATCATCATCCGGAAACGATCGACTCGGTTACAAGGAGATCCTATCTGCAGGGGTATCGATGGCACTATTTTGAAGACAGCGTCGACGAGGGGTGGGTCCGTTTTCGATCAGGACATGTGAGGCCATCGGACGGCCGCAACGTCTACTTGCGGGCAACGTTGAAACATATGCTTCACCGCATTCTCCTGAACCGCGTTGCCATCGAGTACGGAGCCGTTCCTCTCATCAAAGGAGCGGAGCGGTTTCCCGCCCTCGAGGTGTTGGAGCCTTTCCTGATCGGAAAGGTTTGTTCCTATCATTTCATGAGGGGTATCCGAGCGCATCAGAGAGACCTTTCCCGGAAACAGAAAAAATGAGCCTGGATGCCGGGGAAAAACGGATCGGACCTTTTTCCATGACGCATAGATACAGGTAGACGGACAAACTTATGTCCACAAACGAAGTCGCGCAGCCGCATGCATCCACAAAGATCGAGGACGAGCTTACGAGAGTAGCTACAGGGGCTACGCTGAACTTTTCCGGGCGGATCCTGCATGCCGGCATGCTCTATGTCTATGCCATCATGGTTGCAAGGCTGCTGGATCCTCGCACGTTCGGCCTTGTCATGCTGGGACTGACCCTGATCAACCTTGCCGGGGTCCTTGGCAGGCTGGGACTCGAGCTTGGGACGGTCCGGTTCGTTTCCATGCATCGGGGAGCCGATGACCCGGGGCGAATGAAAGGTACGCTCACCAGCGCTTTGAAATATTCGTTCGTTGCCTCCTTGCTCCTTTCCTGTGCCGTTCTGTTTCTTGCAGGCCCCCTGGCCGTCAAGGGACTCGGAAAACCCGAATTGGTCGGCATTCTCCGGGGATTGTCCGTGTCGATCCCGTTCTGGTCCGTGCTGCTGGTCTGCCTGGGATTTACCATGGGATTACAGACCATGAAGTACTGGGTGGTGGGACACGACATCTTTTGGCCCCTCATGAACATCCTTCTCGTGGGAACCTTCTTTGCCATGGGGTACGGGGTGAAAGGCGTTGTAGCGGCCCACGTCCTGTCCGTTATCCTGGCTTCCGTTCTTTCCGTTGCATTCGTCTTGAAAAGCTACCCAGGCATTCTCAAAGTAACGGCTGTGGAGGAAGGACGGAGGCTGCTGCGTGTTTCGATGCCTCTTTCTTTTTCCATTCTGTTGACGTTCATTATCATGTGGACGGACACGATCATGCTGGGTATCTTCAGATCATCCGCAGAAGTGGGTATCTACAATGCGGCCATGAGGACCGCTCAGATTGCGAGCATGCTCCTGATGTCATTCAACATGATCTTTGCGCCCATCATTGCCGACCTCTATGGCAAACAAGATTTTGAAAAAATGAAGATGCTGTTCCGGATCGTGACGAAATGGGTTTTTACGCTGAGCCTTCTGGTTCTAATCTGTGTGATTTTTCGAGCACAAGAAATTCTGGCCCTCTTCGGGACAGCCTTTGAATCCGGTTCTCCGTGTCTCAAAATCCTTACGTTCGCTCAGTTCGTGAACGGAAGCGTGGGTTGTGTGGGATTCATGCTTGCCATGACCGACAGACAAAACTGGGTGATGTACTCCACGATTTTTGCCTGCCTGGTGAATACACTGCTGAACTACCTTCTGATCCCTTCCTACGGGATCGTCGGGGCCTCTGTTGCTACGGGAACAACGGTCATTATGGTCAACCTTATATTGCTGCTCCTGGTGTTCCTCGCTCTGCGTATGCACCCCTATGACAAACGGTTTCTGAAAATAGCGGCTTCCGGAGCCCTGACCTGCGGCGCACTTTACCTTTTGGAATCCGTCTTGACACAATTCAGCGGTATCCCCGGCCTTTTTTTGTTCTTTGTCTTGTGTATCGGAATCTATGGAGGGGTGATTCTTGCCTGGGGGCTGGATGAGGAGGACAAATTCTTCGTGCAACTGATCCGAAAACGGGTTGCAACGGCATTCTCTTGAACGAGAGAGGAAGGCAGAACAGAATGAACGTATTTTTGCTGGGCCTGGATGGGATGACGTTGAGAATACTGACCCCCCTTGTAGAGAACGGTCTCCTGCCAAATTTTGGAAGGATCATGAAGGACGGCGCCCATGGCGTGCTGCGCTCTACGATTCCGCCCGTATCCGGCCCGGGCTGGCTCTCGATGGTTACAGGCAAAAACCCGGGCAAGCATGGTGTTTTCGAGTTTCGAAAGAGGGAG
>CAZSUQ010000301.1:0-6610 GCA_964609935.1 uncultured Thermodesulfobacteriota bacterium
CACTCCTGTTCGGCGGATATCGGCCCGGACGGCTGGCCCGGGTATTGCCTGAAGCCTTCTACTGCGAGCAGCGTAAACATGCAGTGTCCGGGCTCACTACCTGCAGGCCGGAAGGAAACCATACCAGAATTCCGTTTACGTTGTCATTCGTCTGCCTGTGGACAGGCGGCGAAATCTCGGGTTCCTCCATCTCTCGATTCTTCCCAACAGGTACCCTGCAAACCTGGATGCGTCGAGAAAGAGCCTGTTGATAAAGACAAGGGAGTTGGTTGAAGGGGAACCCCTGTGGCGGTTGAGGTGAAGCGTTCGGAGGTAGTAGGCGAGAAAAGATGCGAAAAGCACCAGCCAGAAGACCGAAGAAAAAGCGCCTGCAACAATGAGACCCAGAACGAGCGCAACCTTGAACAGGATCGTGGCGTAAACACGTTCAAAAAGACGCACGCGGCCGTCCCCTCTGCCATACCGGAAGAACTTGCGCATGGCCCCGGGAATCGTGCCCGGAGGGCGCCAGTAGACAAGGGCCCTGGTGCAGAAGACGAAACGGGCTCCGGCCTCGCGCATCCGCCGGTTGAACAGGCTGTCCTCCGCGCACTGGAGCTCTTCCGGGTATCCGCCGGCCTTTTCCCACACGGATTTCCGGAACGCCACCGATCGGCTGGAGGGGTTCGGGTTCTCCGCGTCCACATGCCGGGCCTCACCCAGCATGAGGATGCCGAAGCTCTCCTCCTTGCGGCCTTGCGCATCGGAAACGGAGAAGCCGCAGGCCACATCCACCTTTGGATCCTCGAAGGGGGAGGTGAGCTCCTCGAGCCAGCCGGGGTCGGCACGGCTGCCCGCATCGGTGCAGGCGATGACGTCGCCTCGAGCCTCCCGGATCGCAAGGTTCCTGCCGCGGGCGATGTTCGCGCCGTGTTCCACCATGACTTTGATGGGCGCACCCGAGCCAACATAGGAGCGGATGATCTCGAGGGTCCCGTCCGTGGAGCCGCCGTCCGTGATGATGATCTCGTCAGGAGTCTTGCTCTGGGCCAGCAGGGCATCCAGAAAGGCCCGGATGCTCCTCTCTTCATTCTGAACCGTTGCGATCAGGCTGGTCTGCATCTTCATAAAGTTTTCGATTGTGCTAGGAGTAAAGTCGGAGACAGAGATCCGCCAGTTCCTCCCATGAATGCCGGCGGGCGAATGCATGGGATCGTTCGGTCATATCCCTTTCCCGCCCGGGGTCCTTCAGAAGGGCACAGAAGCTCTCGGCAAGACCCTCCGGGGTGTGAGCTATCTCCATCCTATCACGTGCCTGGGGCATCATCATCCAGTAATCCTGTTTGAGTGGATTGTCATAAACCGCGAACACGAGCCTTCGGGAGATCATGGCCTCGAGCATGCTGAGGTAGCCGGAGGCAAAGACGAAACGGCCCCTTGCGATCCAGGATGCGGGATTATCGACTCTTCCGAGGACCTCGATGCCCGGGGCCTTCTCCGAGGCAAACGCACGAACCTTCCCCATGAGCGAACCCTCACCGCAGACGTACAACCTGAAGGGATCCTGCGAGGCCTCTTGGATGAGCGAGAAGGCCTGGAGAAAGGTCATGATGCCGGTGTCCGGTTCGAGACGCCCCAGGAATACAATGGACCTTTCCTCGGGCGCCGGGATGTCTGAAGGCTCGCTCACCGCACCGTAGGTGACCGTACTGCTCCGGGTTCCGTACCACTTGTCCAGGTAGTGCCCTACGCAGATATTTCCGCGTGCAAGCCTTTCCACCAGTCTTCGCTCCACGATTTGGCGTCTAGCCAATGGAAACCGCCCCTCGTGGCCGTGGAATGTTACATAGAAGGGCTTCCAGGGGAAAAGAAGACGGAAGGGAAGCATGCCTTTCAGAAAGATGGTGTGATCGTGGACGTGGATGACGTCCGCCTGCTTGAGAAGATTGACCTCGGAGAGCAGTGCAGGCCACAGGGACCCTTTCATGAAGGGGAGCGAGGGCCGCTCGTGGAAGCGAAGGACCCGGAGATCCCCGATCCGTTCCTCTTTCTCCAGGGCCGGATCATATCTCCGTGTGAGGATCGTCACCGAATGGCCCCTGCGGGCAAGTTCCCCCGAAAGGTTTCGAACGTGTTTTTCAACACCTCCGATGTGAGGGTGGAAATATTCGGTGAGCATGACGATGTTCATGGCGCCCTTTCTCATGAATCCCTGGCGATCATCCTTTGTGCAAGGGCAAGGTCCCCCCGATTCAGCGCCCCCGAAAGAATCATGAGAACGAGGAAGGCGGACAGGATGACGGCCGTACCGGCAACGGGATCCAGGGGAAAGCGCCAGAGCAGGATCGCGAGCAGGGCCGTTGCCCCAGCAGGCCTTACGGCACTCTGCAGAAAGGAGCGGACCAGGTGCCTCAGCTGCGGGAGCATGGCCGTCAATGGCAGGACCAGGGCATAGGAAACCAGGGAGGCAAGGGCCGCGCCTTCCGCCCCTCTTTCAGGGATGAGCCAGACATTCAATGACACGTTTGCCACCATGGCTGCAACAGCCACCGGCAGGACGAGGCGCTGCAGGCCCTGGGAGACGGCCGTGTTGATGAAGACCCAGGCCATGAACACAAACGGCTCGGACCAGATCAGGATCTGAGTGGACCGGGCCGAACCCACAAACGATTCTCCATAGAGCACGGCCATCAGTTTGCCCGCGTAAAACGACGAGAAGAGGGCAATGGGCAGGATGGCCATGGTGAGATATTTGAAGCTCAGGGTGTAGAGATTTCGAAAGGTCTCTTTTCCTTCCTCGCTGCTGAATCGCGACAGAAGAGGAAAGACCGAGGCAAAGAAGATGGCAGGCAGGTAATTGAAGATCTCGCAATACTTCACGGCTGCGGAGTAAAGCCCGAGCTGAGTCGTCCCGTCCGGGCAGATCCGCTCGATCATGACCTGGTCCACGCGGAGGATCAGCATGATCAAAAGATTGTTGATCGCTATGGGCCAGGCCTCGGAGAGCATGTCTCTCCAGAGGGCCGTGTCGAGCCGGAAGACCGGGCGGAAGAGCCGGCGTGCCATGAGCACGGTGAGAATGGTCTGGCAGGCTGCGGTTGCCAGCATGGCCCAGACCACGGCAACCAGTGTGCCTTTCATCAGGATGGCAGACAGGATGAACACAAGGGAAAGGCTCCTGCCGGCAAGATCGAGAAGGGCGGGATACCGGAGCTCCAGTTTTGCGGGAAAGACCGCTGCGTAAAGGGAGAGGGGGGAGACGAGAAACGAGAGGGAGGCGAGCATGATGAGCCCCACCATGCCGGAGGGCATGCCCGCCGTGTGAGCCGCAGCGGAGGCAAGGACAACGGCCAGCAGTGCAAAACCGGCTTTCAGGGCGATGCCGTTGCCAACGAGGACCTCGCCCCTTTTCAGGTCCTTGCTCGCCTCGCGAACAACGATCATGTCGATCCCGATGTCGGTCAGGATGCCGAAGATGCCGCAGTAGGCGTAGATGAGGGAATACCTTCCGAAATCCTGGGTTCCCAGGTACCTCGCAAGGATGATGGTGATCAGGATGCTGAATCCCCGGCTCCCGATCTGTGCGCCCCCGAGCCACAGGGAGTTTCGAAAAACCTTCTTGACGATGTTCATTCAGGCACCCGCTATGTTTCAACCCCGTGTGGGTCAAAGCCGTACACGGTTTGCAACCGTGTCTCGATCTCCCCGGACACGTCCTTCATGGTGGTTGCCGGCTCCACGTCCGGGTTGATCATCCTTCGCGTAATCCCGTGATAGTGCTTTACGTAGGGCTCGTGAAGGTCGGCCGGTAGGCCCACAAAGTGATATCCCCTGGCATACTTGAGATATTCATAGACCTCAGCGCCCGTGTCTCTGTAGATGTACACCGGCCTGCTGAAGAAGTAGGTTCCGCGGAAAGGCTTCAGGAACCTGAAGGGCATGTTCCTGATCCCCGGGATCTTCATCCGGAGCTTGAAGAGCGCTCGGAGCGGCGGGATGTGCGGAAACTCGTTGTGCATGACCCCGTCCCGGAAGGACTTCCCCCTGTCCAGCGCGGTGCGTATGTGCCTGAGGTTCAGCAGGGTGCAGGGCATCCACGGCCTCTCTGCATAGTGCCCCTTTTCTTCGTCGATACTCAGCACGCAGGGGCCGTGAACGAACCCGGCTCCAAAGACCCCTTCGAGCCGGATGTTCCGCTGCATGGTCTTCATGTACTCGGGGTCGAGGATCTCGGAATCGGAGTCGATGAAGAACACGTATTCCGCTTGCAGCACCCTGCACAGCTCATCCAGCGTGTCCCCGTGGTTTCGGAGCGGGATCCTCGTGAGAAAGAAGCCGTGTTTTTCCTGCAGCCTCCGGAAGAGCTCGTAGCTCCCATCCGAGGAGTGGCAGTCGCAGACGAGAAGGTCCGCATCCACGTGCTTCAAGGTGCTCAGGATGGCCAGGGCGGAGCTCAGCCAGGTGTTGTAATTGACGATGACCGCCAGGAACTTCCTGGGGGGCAGAAGGCCGGGACTCTCGATTTCCATTCTTCTTCAAACGAAGCCGATGTGGAAGTGAGTGGGCTAGCAGGGCAGCCAAAGTATAGAAAAGGGGCGCCGGGGGGTCAAGGGTGCTTCGGCTTGGCTTCCGCTGGAGCTTCCGTGAAGAATTCGGGCAGATGTTTTTTGATCTCCTGTTCGAGTTCTTGCAGGGCTATGGGCTGGGTCCTGCCGGTCTTGTATTCTTCGTTCCACCATCGAATGATCTTGATGGCCCGGTTCTGGGACACGGTGTTGTCGCCGGACAGCAGCCCCTTGGACTTGAGGTAGAAGTTCACACAGTAGGTGACCCCCTCCGGCCCTGATTTGTCGTTCAGGATGACACCGGGATCCCTGTCCAGGAGAGCCCTGGAATCGAACGGCATGTAGATCCTCTCGTCCTGCTCGATGCCCTTGATGTGAATCCCTGCCTTGGTGGTGAAGGCATCCTTGCCCACAAGGGGTTGATTGGTGGGGATGGGGATGCCGATCTCGCGCATGTACTCGATGGCCGGCGTAATGACCTTTGTGTTCAAGCCGTCTTTTGCGTTCTTCAAGCTGATGTACTCCATCACTGCCTGCTCCAGGGGGCAGTTCCCTGTACGCTCCCCGAAGCTGGAGAGGGTGGCGTTGAGGAGGTCACAGCCGTAGAGCCAGGCAGCCACGGCGTTTGCGTGCGCCTTGCCCAAGTCGTTGTGCCCGTGCCACTCGAGCTGCGCAGAGGGAACGCCTGCTTCTTTTCGCAACGTGTTGACCAGCTTGGGCACCCCCCGGGGCGGGGCGGCATACGGGTCCGGCAGCCCGAAGCCCATGGTGTCGCACAGGCGGATCTTCACCTTCATGTCTTCATCAGCGGATTCGGATATCTTCATCAACTCCTGGACAAACGGGAGCACGAACCCGTAAAGATCCGCCCGAGTCACGTCCTCCAGGTGACATCGCGGGCGAATCCCCCTGTCCAGGGCCTTGCGGGCCGTGGCCAGGTACTTTTCCCAGACCTTTTTCCTGTCCGAGCGAAGCTTGAAAAAGATGTGATAGTCCGAAGCCGGCATCAGGAGGCCGGTTTCCTCGAGACCGCTTTCACGCATCCATTTGAGCTTGGCGCCGTCTTCCCCGGATCCTCTCATCCAGCCGGTGATCTTCGGGTAGGTCCGGCCCAGGTTCAGGCATTCCAGAACCGCGTTGATATCCTCATCCCTGTACAGGAAGAACTCGCTCTCCTGGATGATGCCGTTCGGCCCCGATATGTCGGAGAGGTACTTGTAAAGGGTCACGATCTGTTCGACGGTGAATCGGTGTTCCCATCCCTGCTGCCCGTCCCGGAACGTGGTGTCCGTGATCCTCAGGGCCCGCGAAGAAGGTTCGCCGTCCATGACGGCGGGTTCCTTGTCAAAGACGTCCCTGGGGGGCAATTCGTTGGGGAAGAGGTCCTCCAGCAACTGCGGTCCGTCAACCTCGGCCAGCTCATATGCTTTCATGTTGCCTCCTGTTTGGGTGGGGATATGTCGTGTTGAATCGATTCGGGGGACACCGTCCTTGAGTGGTGCCCAAGCTGCCGGCAAGCGATTGCCGCCGGCCGGTTCCACAAGGGGTGGGAATGCCGATAACGCTGTTCCATACGGGATCAAGGGATTGTCGGGACATGATTATCCTCTGTAAGGTTTGATGACTTTGTCTATAAGAATTATTCCGGAAAAGCAGGATAAAAGAAAACCTTTAGGCAGGACCGGTGAAGGTCACACCCTTGCCTTGTACCCCTGTAACAACGATATGGTCCCCGGTTGCACGGAAACGGCGTTTTGACTCAGGGCGTTCATCTGCGATATTTATCGATAACCGCATACGGAGACAAGCTTAGAACGGAGGGAATGCATCGATGTTCGGAAAAGGACGGATTGTTTCCATGCTACTGTTCGGTCTTATGATTCTCCCCGCTACTGGAAGTGCGCAGCAATGGGCATGGACGTATGGAGACATTCAGTTCGAAGCGTATCGATCCTTCCTGCATCTTGCAATCACTCACTTCGAGATAACGCAGCAGGCTTCGCATGGTGTTCATATAGATTTCGGCTTCTTCCCGGCTGTCGATGTCGGGTTCGCTGACGATCTCC
>CAZSUQ010000302.1:0-6589 GCA_964609935.1 uncultured Thermodesulfobacteriota bacterium
CTGATTGAAGGTGAACCTGACCATGAAGATGTCATCGGACTGCCGCCAGAAATGATAGACCTTCTTTTCAGGACCGGTGATCAGACATCCTGAAAAAGCACCGTCCTGGTCGATCATCTGCCAGGATGCTCCATTGTTGGAGGAGCGGTAGATCCGCTCGCCGTTCGGCGCGTGGGGGCAGATGACGATTGACGTGCCGTCGATCCGGACGATCCTTCTGCCTCCGCTGTTGTAATGGGGATCCACCTCACCGGGGTTGTGGCCGGCGTTTATGGGAACCGGTTCCACATCATCCCATCCCGCCAAGAGCGGCACGGGAAGAGCGCACAGAACCATGAAGATCAAGAGCAAATGCTTCCAGGCACCCATTTGAATCTCCATTGCCCTGTTCCCCCGGGGCCTGTCACGAGGTGGACAGTGGTGAGCATGGTCGAAACATGCGATAATTTCAGGAAACCGGCCGGTCCGGACTCGTTTCCATTCTCGGAATCCGCTCTTCCGGTCACGCTTCTTTGCGACTTGGGAGCACATTATAATCGGTTAAGGGTTCGTTTTCCATTCGTTTTCTCATAGATAGCAAGGTCCTCGAGTACATGAACAAAGGAATACCGAAAGAGAGAAGTTGGAAGTTTGAAAGGGATACTGGTACAAAATGCTGGACATTCTTTGAAAGAATCTGCTTGTTTTTTTATTGAAAAGAATCCGTGCAAACCCGGTCTGTTCAAGCATATTCAGAGGGTTCAGGGGCGATGGTCAAAAGGATAAAGGGACGGACATTCCATGCGGTCTTCATCCTGTTCGTGCTGTCCTTCTGCATGTTCTTCCCGGCCGCACTCGGTGCCCAGCCCAATGTCACGGACATCACCCCGGCCGACGTGACCACGCGGTCTTTTTCCGTGGTGTGGCTCTCCGATCTCCCCAGCACGGCGGACGTGAAGGTGTTCACAGACATTGGCGGCTCTTCCGAGATCACCTCGGGACTGACCGTCGAGCCGCATCCCCTGATGTGCGGGAACGCGGGAATCAGGACGGCTGCGGAGAACGCCGGTGTGATGAAGGTGACGGTCTCAAGCGGAGCCACCTCCCTGGAGGCCGGGGCCGTCTACTACGTTCAGACCTTGACAACGGACAAGGCCACCTCCGCCGTGACTGCTTCGCCCGGCCCTGGGGCGCTTGTGGCGGTCACCCTGGCCGACGAGATCGTGAGGACCATACAGGTGGGGGGGGATCTTCGGCCCCTCACAAACGACCTTCTCGCTATTCCCGGGCACGCCTGTGACGGGACGAGTCCGGCACAGGGCGCGGCTGTTCTGCTGGAGGTGGACGGAGCAGACCACCCGGTTTCCTCCTTTGTGGGGGACTGCATCGATGCACCCGGGAGCTTTCTGGACCTGAACAACGTGTTCAAAGGAGGGGAGACACTGGATATCGGCGGAACCGGGAAGGTGACTTTCAGCGTGATGCGGGGCTTTGAGGAGGGAACACATACGTCGTATCGGCGTGCCCCCCTGAACGTGGGGAAGTGTGAGTTCAAGGAGACAATCCTGTGCACGTTCACCGAGGGGCCGCTGGAGGTGAACGCGGACGTGAACGCAGATGATCTTGTGAACCTTTCCGACATCTTGAAGGTGTCCGAGAACTACGGGGCCAGGTTGGGGGAGTGCATGTACAACAGGGACTTTGACACAAACCGGGACGGGCAGGTGGATATCTTTGATCTGCTGAAGACGGGTTCCTATTACGGCACGAGCCCGTCGTGTCCGGAATAGACCGGGCGGGACCGGGAGCCGGCCGAGGGGACCGGGAAGAAAGGCGACCCACGGACAGGGAAGAAGAATGAAGCGGTTTGCCGCAAAGCTTGTGCTTGCGGGGGCAATGAGTCTTGGATTGCTCTCTGTCCCTGCATGGGTTCCCGGGGTGTCAGCCCAGGGGGGGATATCCCTGGATCCGGCGGCAGCGGATGTGAACGTCAACGAGGCCGTGAACGTGGCGGTGAAGGTCTCGGGCGTTGAAGACTTCTGCGGGGTAAAGATCAGGATCGCTTACGACACCTCAAAGGTGAGCGCGCTAGGGACCCAGGAGGCTGGCATGGTGACGATCGAGCCGTGGTTTACGAGCACGGGGCGGAATCTCCTTGATCCCCTGAACAGGATCGAGGAAGGATTGATCGAGGTGGATATCGCCTCCTGGTCCACCGTTCCCGCCACCCTGGGGCCGTCCGGTGGCGGGGTGCTGTTTACGCTGCGGTTCGTGGGGGAAGGGGCGGGTGTCACGGCCCTGGACCTGCAGGTCCAGGAGGTGAAGTACGGGAACCACCTGGGAAACAAGAGGTTCTTCCAGAGCGTGAACGACGGCCAGATCACGGTGGCGTCCGGTTGTACGAGTGATGCAAACTGCGCCTGGTGTAACGGAGAGACCTGCATCGATGAGGTGTGCGTTCCGGGAAGCAATCCCTGTCCGGACGATGGGCGTTTCTGCAACGGCGAGGAGGGGTGCGACGAGGCCGGTGATGTGTGCACGCAGAGCGGCAACCCCTGCACAGACGCGGTAGCCTGCACGGCTGACACCTGCCACGAGTTCTGGAACACCTGCTCAAACATTCCCGACCATGCCCTCTGTGATGACGGCGCGTTCTGCAACGGCGAGGAGACCTGTGACCCGGGAACGGGTTGCGTGGCCGGGGCCGGGCCGGGCTGTGGGGACGGGATCCCTTGCACCCTTGATGCGTGCGATGCGGAGATCGATGCCTGCGTGAACGATGCGGATGACGGCAGGTGTCCGGAAGGGCAGGTTTGCAGCACCACGGAGGGCTGTATCGATGCAACGGATGTGGTCGACGTGATGATCCCCCAGGACCTGAGTGGAAGCCCGGGTGCCGGCGTGGTCATCCCGGTGATTGTGGAGCCCTCCATCGGGATGATGAGTATGGAGATGACCCTGACCTACGATCCGGACGTTTTGGAGCCTCAGGGAACTGCCGGTCTGGCCGTGGGAGCGGATGCGGATGGGCAGGCTGTGGACTGCAGCGGAACGGCGGTGGAGTTGACCCCCTGTACCGAGGCGGGCTTTGAGCTGACTGAGGTGATGTGTGATCAGGAGTCCGGGAGCATACAGGTGATGATGGAGGCCGCGGTTGCCCTTTCCAAAGAATGTGGACCGGAGGGCGTTGTGCGGTTCCTGATGCGTGTGATTGGTGTCGTGGGACAGGGGTCCGCATTGGGGCTGGAGGATGTGGCTGTGAACGGAAATTCCCATGCCGTGATCCCCGTTGCCGGGAGTTTCGTTGTGAAGAGTGATGCCGGCGGGGCTACGTCCCAAGGTGATGGGGGAGGGGGTTGCGGAGGCTGCAGCCTGGCGGCTGGAACGGGGGGTACGCCCGGGCAGCATGCGGCAGACCTGATCGCCTTCCTTCTCCCTGCTGCCCTCTGTGTGCTCCTCCAGAAAAGAAGCCTGAGAAAACGGGTTAGCCAAGGTTCACAATTTCATGCCATCCAGCCGGAAACTCCATGGTTCCCTCCGGGTCTTCCGGGCTCCAGGCAACGTCCCCCACGTACAGGGTGTCATTCGTAATGCGAAACAGGGTGAAGTGTCCCCTGCCGTCGTCATTGCCCTCGGTGTAGAAGGGAGATCCCGAATTGTAGATGGACAGGCCGTTCCAGGTGTAGACACTGGTGGCATGCTTGTGTCCGTGGATGTACGCGATCACATCGTAGCCTTCCACTGCGGCGTAGTAGGCCGCCGCCTCTTCTTCGGTCCACCAGTCAGGGAAATGCGAGGAGGAGAATCCGTAGTGGGAGATCACCACGACCCGCTTGCCGGTACCGTCCACGTGGGCTGCCAGGTCCGCGGCCAGGAATTCAAGGGCCATGCGGGGGACGCGTGCTCCCGGCACGGGATGCCCGGGATCCACGTCCGAGGCCTTAAGGTTCAACATGACGAAGTGAACGTTATCCCACTCCCACGCGTAGTGGCCGTCGGTGCCCGGCGCCTCGTTCACGAGCAGGGACCTGTAGGCGTTGCGAACACTCACCGAGTCGGCGATGGGGTGTTCCGGCGCAAGGTCGATGCCCGAGTTGAACCACGTGAAATAATCATGATTGCCGTAGCCCTCGAAGACCGGGTATCGAATGTCCCTGTTGCCGCACAAGCCGTAAGCATTCGCGAATTGCACGTACTCGTTGCCAACCCCGTTCTGTGTGAGGTCCCCTGCGATGATCACGCCCCGAATCCTGGACACGGGCTCCTCAAACCCGAAGAACTCGGCCTGCCAGTCGAGGGTCTCTTCCACGACATTGATGGCCCGGACGTGGAGTTCATTCTTGTCCACCGCTCCCCTTCCGAACTGGGAGTCTCCAAAGGCGATGAACGTAATATCCGTCTCACCGGGTCCCCTCCAGAAATCCTCCACAACGGGTGGATCATCTCGAGTGCAATCGTCTATGCCGTAGTCGGTAGGCACCGGGGGGCATCCCACCCCGAAAACCGCCAAACAAACAGACGCAATACACGCAGCCAGTCCCTGGGTGAGATGGCGATTCCTTTGCATCGATCCTCCCTCCATTGCTAATTCGTGATACATGTAAATATATCACTATTTTACTATGAAGGATAGCAAAGACCGGATTCTGCCCCTGTCAGAGACAGGCTTCCTGTCGAGGTGTCAATAAGAGGGGTCGGTTGGGCGGGGGGCAGGGCCCCCGCCCGAACTCGATTTACTGTTCCTCGATGACGACAACGTACATGCCAACGCTGGCCCCGCCCGTGTCGGCTCCTGCGGCCAGGTTGGCGCCCAGGGTGATCTCGCCCGGTCCGGCCTCGGCCTCCCACACGTTCCAGGTATGCCACAGCCGGGTGATCTGCTCCCCGGTTTCCGTGAAGCTCCCTGTCAGCCAGTCCGGCGGTGACGCAGCCGACGCGCTGTAGAGCACGTAGAGAAACACCGGCTTGTTCACGGTAAAGGTCAGGAAGTCCTCGGCGGTGAGCTTCCTGTCGTTGTTGGCGGTCCGTATGAACGGAAGCCCCACATAATGTTCCGGGGCATCGATGAACCAGTGGCCGCGGTCGATGTACGGATGCGTAAGATCAGGGGGCAATTCCAGTACGCCCAGCTCGTAGCTCAAGGGACTGACCAGGTTGATCTCCAGCTCGGCCGAGGGCTCGGTGACCGTGATGTAGTCCACCTCGGTGTGGGTGTCCGTTCCACCGGGCCCGGTGACCTCCAGGCTCACCGTGTAAACGCCCGGCAGATCGTAGGTGTATATGGGGTTTTGATCCGTGCTCGTTCCTCCGTCTCCAAAGGTCCAGGACCAGCCGGTGACCTCTCCTGCGGACAGGTCCGTAAAGGAGATCTCCAGGGGCGCAAGCCCGTTCACGGGCGCGCCGGAAAACGCGGCCGAAGGCGGTCCCGGCGTGACCGTGATGTAATCGATCTCCGTGTGGGTATCCGCTCCCCCGGGCCCGGTGGCTTCCAGGCTCACCGTGTATACGCCGGGGAGATCGTAGGTGTGTACAGGGTTTTGAACCGTGCTCGTCTCTCCGTCCCCAAAGGTCCACAACCAGGTGGTGACCTCTCCTGTGGATAAGTTGGTGAAAGTTGCCTCCAGGGGGGACTGTCCGCTGATGGGTGTGCCCGAAAAGCCTGAAACGGGCGGGTCCGGAACCGCTGAGACCGTGATGTAGTCCACCTCGGTGTGGGTGTCTGTTCCTGCCGGTCCGGTGACCTCCAGGCTAACGGTGTACACGCCCGGGAGATCGTACGTGTGTACAGGATTCTGGGCCGTGCTCGTCTCCCCGTCACCAAACGTCCAGAGCCGGCTGGTGATGTCCCCTGTGGACAGGTCCGTGAAGGAGACCCCCAGGGGAGCGTAGCCGCTGGTGGGGGTGCCCGAGAAACCTGCCAGCGGAGGCGTGGGCCCCAGCTTTTCCTCGATCACCACCACGTACATGCCAACGCTGGCCCCGCCCGTGTCGGCCCCTGTGGCGAGGTTTGCGCCCATCGTGATCTCACCCGGCCCGGCCTCTGCTTCCCACACGTTCCAGGTGTGCCACAGCCGGGTGATCTGTTCCCCGGTTTCCATAAAGCTGCCGGTGAGCCAGTCCGGGGGAGATGCAGCCGATGCGCTGTAGAGCACGTAGAGAAACACCGGCTTGTTCACCGTAAAGGTGAGAAACGCATCGTCGGTGAGCTTCCTGTTATTGTTCGCGGTCCGGATGAAGGGGAGCCCCACATAGTGTTCCGGGTCATCGATGAACCAGTGGCCGCGGTCGATGTAGCAAGGCGTGTAATCAGGGGGCAGTTCCAGTATGCCCAGCTCGTAGCTCAAGGGACTGATCAGGTTAATCTCCAGCTCGGCCGAGGTTTCGGTGACCGTGACGTAGTCCACCTCAATGTGGGTGTCCGTTCCCCCGGGTCCGGTGACCTCCAGGCTCACCGTGTAAACGCCCGGGTCGTTGTACGTGTATATCGGGTTTTGATCCGTGCTCGTTCCTCCGTCTCCAAAGGTCCAGGACCAGCTGGTGACCTCCCCTGCGGACAGATCCGTCAAGGAAACCTCCAGGGGCGCAAGCCCGTTGACGGGCGTGCCGGAAA
>CAZSUQ010000303.1:0-6588 GCA_964609935.1 uncultured Thermodesulfobacteriota bacterium
GCACCTTTCGAGCTTTCGTGCCGGATGGGACCTGCTTCGAAAAAACCCTTCCCTGCTCATTCAGGCAGCCCTTCTCTCCCTTGTTTTGACCTCTCTTTCCGCTGTTGCCCTCTATGTATCCTTCACCGCCATCGGGAGTCCCATCGACGCCTCCTCCTCTCTCCTTCTTGCATCGCTGGGCGCTCTTTCCCTGTTCATTTCCGTCACGCCTGCGGGCATCGGGATCCGTGAAGCCGTCATCCTGTTCACGGGCATGGCTGTAGGCGTCTCGCCCGAGGCGAGCCTTCTGGCAGGCACCCTGGAACGTACGGTGGGGATCGTGGTGGCCCTTGTTCTCGGCCCTTTCGGCATGAGCCGTATCACAAGGGAAATGGCAGCAGTGAATTCAACGGCGGACCAGGAAGGTTCTGCTGAACGTTAAGGGGATGCACCTCACCAGGGAAGCTCCTTTCCATCCGCGTGCAGGAAGGTCCCCGAGCTTTCCAGGCTGAGCCCGTCGATCCTCTCCAGCAGCCCCTGGACGGACTTCTTCACGGGAATCCCCGAGTGGCCTGTCATGTCCGTTGCCACCATGCCGGGATGCAGGATGCCAACGGCGATCCCCTTTGAACGGAGATCACATGCAAGGGAAACACCCGCCATGCTCACCGCGGCCTTGGACATGCGGTACCCGTAGAACCCCCCGCTCGTGTTGTCGCCCAGAGACCCCATGAGACTGGTCATGATGATGACCTTTGATCCGGACTTCAGGTTTCCCAACAGCGCTCGAGTCACACGCAACGGTCCAAGTGCATTGACCTCGAACTGTCTTCGAATCGATTGAAGGTCCATGTCCACAAGGCTGTCCACCTCCAGGGTGCCTGCGTTGTTGATGAGCACGTCCAGGCTGGTGTCCCTCAAACGCAGGGCCAGCCCTTCCACCGAGGCATCGTCGGTCATGTCCACACCGACCTCCACGCGCAGACCCAGATCCTCCAGTGCACCCGAGCCCTTTCGGCAGACCGCAATCACATCCTCTCCCCTGGATGCGAGCTGGCGGCAATATTCCAGCCCGATTCCACGATTTGCGCCGGTTACGAGATATTGTCCCATCCGGTTCCTCCATCCTATCTTTCCAACGGTGGATCAGCCGCCCGAGAATCTCCCATCTCCTCGCTTTTCTCTCATTGGATGTAGGCATGCAGGGGCAGGGTTCGTCTTTCCGGGTCTTTCATCCTTCCGCCATCCCTGCAACCGTGGTGCTGTTGATGAGGATCTCGTAGTTGTCTTTCCGTTCCTTCCGGGTCTCCCAGCAAACGATCTGGCAGTTGCCGCACGTGGTGGCGAAACGCTCCTCCTTCTTCCGGATGAACCCCAGTTCGCTGTGGTAGGTGAGATCGGTGAGGACCTTGGAATAGTAGTTCTTCTTCCAGAAGTTGCGCAGCACAAAGGCCTTCCAGGCGTCCTCCAGCCCGTCATCCGATTCAGGCAACTGCACCCGGCCCGGGGACCAGGTGGACCATCCCGGGTGCTTGTTCCGGCCGCTGAAGCCGGCGCACACGAAGATACAGCGCAGGTTGTGACGCTTCCGGTTGTGAACGATTTCCCGGCCCCCGATGCGTACGCTCGCCTCCTCTTTTGGACGGATGAAGTCGGACTGGCAGACCCGCGTGCAGATACGGCAACCGTCGCAAGGTGTTTTCTCCAGCATGGGGTCAGGGGGGAGCTCGGCATCCGTAATCACCGTGTTGTACAGCACCCGGGCTCCGTGGTCCGGGTGCAGGACATTGCCGCTCCAGCCCATGGCCCCGGTCCCTGCGGCCACGGCACCGTAACGATGAGAGAAGCTGGGCGTCAGGTTCCAGTCAACGCTCTGGAAGCTCGCATGATAGAGTCTAGGCAGCAGGGCACGCTTCAACAGGCTCACCGGCAGGATGCTGTCCCGTGTAAACCGGTCTGCCACGGCCTGTCGAACCCGGTAGGGGACCCTCCGGTGCGCCGGGTTGTCCTTGTAGCGATAATCCAGGTTGGGTTCGGCCACCACGGCCCGGTGTCCGTGACGCCTCAGAAAGGCCGCCAGGCTCGTCCCGATGCGATAGAGGTCGCGGTACACCTCTGTCTCGTGATGCTGGTGTCTCTCCCTGTCCTTCTTGGCCAGGTATTCGCGGATGATCTCCTTGTCCAGGGGGATCATGATGGAGACAATGGATCGAGCACCCGGCAGCAGGTATCCGGCATCCATAGAAGGCTTGTCCGTGAGGCGGTCCACGCTCGCGAATCCCACGGCATGCGCACCCTCGTCACGTGCCAGCTTCTTGAGTTCCTTGTGCATTTCCCGACGACCTTTCCAGGCTCTCAGTGATGAGCCGTTCTTAAAGCAGCATTCAGACGGTTTCGTACAGTGCCCGGCGCTCCTTCGGCAATCCTTCCATCCGTTGCCTGGCCTGCTCGGGCGAAACGGCTTCCAGGGAGCCGTCTTCTTTCTGAACGACCACGCCGCCTTCTGTCAGCAGCTTGTAGCGCCTCTTCCTCTCTTCCTTGTCCGGATGGCAGACGAGCTGGCAGTTGCCGCACGTCAGGTACATCTTGTGGGGTGAGAGCACGTGATAGTATCCGCCGCCCATGTCGGGCCACTGTGCATACCGTGCAATGCTCTCCATCAAAACCGGCAGGAACGCCTCGTCCCGTTCCGGTACCGGGAACCTCCCCGGCGACCACGTGGACCATTTCCCGGACGGATGGAGTCCGGTGAAGCCGCCGCACACGTATTCACATCGCAGGTAGCTCTTTCTCCTGGAATACTCGAAATCCACCCCACCCAAGCTGACATTGTTCTTTCCTTCCTTGTCCATCAACCCGGAAGCGCATGATGCCATGCACAGCCCGCAGCCGTCACAGGAGTTCTCTTCCGGAGGCAGCGGTGCGGTGGGCTCCAGCTCGGCCGTTGTCACTACCGCACCCAGGATCACGGCCGCACCCTCCCTTGGCGTGATCACGTTGCCGGAGAGGCCGAAGTGTCCGACCCCTGCACGGGCCGCCAGGTAGCGCAGGGACAGTTCGGGCATCATGTCCAGGGCACCGCCGGCAGTATCCGTGCGGTAGTGGTTGTTCGACACCACGGCAAAGGAGCGATGGCCTTTCATCTCCAGGTACCCGGCCAGGTTGAGCGCGCCGCCGCTGGTGAGGAGATTGGCCTCGATGTTGTTTCGTTCATGGGCCATGCGGTCCTTCTTGGACAGGAAGAGATCAATGGGTTCGGACTCAAGGGCATAGGCAAAGCTGACAGCCGACTTTGCGTCGGGCAGCACCCTTTTCAGGTCCGCTGACTCCGGCCCGCCCGCCAGGGTTTCGGTGGTGGCGATACCGACGCTGCAGGCGCCTGCCAGCACGACCTGCTCCAGGACGATTTCCCGTAGGTTTTCCATGGTGTCTCCTCGCTGTTCAGGTCAGTCCACAAGGGAGGCCTTGCGAAGCTTCTTTCGGAGGCCCTGTCTCGTGATCCCAAGGTAATTCGCAACCTTTTCGATGCGCCCGTTGAACATCTTCATGGCCTCCATGATCGCCTGGCGCTCGTAGCTGTCCACCCGCTCCTTCAGGGGCCTCACCTCCCTGACAGGGGGCATCTCCACGGGGATCTTCTTTGCAAAGAGCTCGGCGGTGAGAACACTCCCGGGCTTGGCATCCATCATCACATCCCGGATCACGTTCTGCAGTTCCCGCACGTTTCCAGGCCAGTGATAGGCCCGGAACAGGTCATAGCATTCATCCGCCATCCACTTGAACCTTCCCTGGTTGAGAAGCTCGAAGAAGTGGTCTGCAAGAAGGGACAGGTCCCCCTGCCGTTCCCGTAAAGGCGGGATGACGATCTCGATGGTGTTCAGGCGGTAGTAAAGATCCTGCCGGAAATCACCCGTGCCCAGCCGGTTCTGAAGATCCACGTTCGTTGCGGCCAGGATCCTCACGTCCACCCGGATGTTCTTTGTGGAGCCCACACGCCGGATCTGCTTGTCGTCCAGCACGTGGAGCAGCTTTGCCTGGAGGATCGAGCCCAGCACGCCGATCTCGTCCAGCAGCAGGGCGCCCCTCTCCGCTGCCTCGAACAGCCCCTTCTTGTCCTGAATCGCTCCGCTGAAGGCACCGCGTACATGTCCGAAGAGCTCGCTCTCGATCAGGTTCTCTGCAAGACCGGCGCAGTTGATCTCCAGGAACTCCTTCCCCTTCCTGTCACTGATGTTGTGAATGGTGCGTGCAACGAGGTTCTTGCCCGTTCCGGTTTCGCCCACGAGAAGAACGTTGACGTCGCTGTCCGCCGCCTTTCGGACCTTTGCATAGACCTCCTGCATGACATCCGATGCACCGATGATCCCCTCGATACGCGTCTTGACGATCTTCTGCGCGAAGTAGACCTCCTCCATGGCACGCTGGCGCAGGACGCGCTCCACCACGACGCCGATCTTGTTCAGCTCCACCGGTTTTTCCAGAAAGTCGGCCGCCCCCTTCTTGAAGCAGTCCAGGGCGGTGTCCAAGTCCGCCTCACCCGACATGATGATGACCTTGGTGGTGGGCAGGGTCTGGTTGATTCGCTCGAACAGGTCCAGCCCCTCTTTCGTGGAAAGCGAAGGTGGAAGCGCAAGATCCAGCACGACCACATGGGGCTTGATCTCCTTGGCCTTCTCCCAGGCCTCCCCGGCTTCGAGGGCTCGATGGACCTCGTAGCCTTCACTGCCGAGCTTGCTCTGAACAAGCTCGGACAGGGGGGCGTCATCTTCCACAATCAGGATGCTCACGCTCTCGGGCGGTATCTTTTCAAAGATCATTCTGCGTCTCTCCATCCTCCTGATGAACGGGAAAGCTCACCGTGAACCGGCTTCCCCTGCCCGGCAGGGTGTCCACCTCGATCCTCCCGCTGTTCGCTTCCACGAACTTCTTTGCAATGGCAAGCCCCAAACCCACACCCCGCATGCCGGTCTTGGTGGTGTAAAAAGGTTCAAAGATCTTCCTGAGTTCGCTCTTCTCGATCCCGGGCCCGGTGTCCTGGACCTCCACCTGGATCCACTCAAACCCGTTCCGTTCGATGCGAACGGTGAGCTTCCCCTGCTTCCTCATGGAGTCTATCGCATTGCGGATGAGGTTTGAAACGGCCTTTGTTGCCTGGTCGATGTCCACGTAGACCCAGGTGTTCTCTTCCCTGAACTCCTTCTCAATCGTCAGGTCTTCGCAGGGCCCGTATGCCTTGAGGACCATGTTCATAGCGTGGTCCACCACCGCCTGGATCCGAACCCGGGAACAGCTCTGGACCTCATCCCTTCCAAGCGCCAGGATTTCTTTGATATACCGGCTGACTTTTTCCACCTGTGTTCTGATCTCCCGCTTTCCTTCTTCGCTGCTGTGGACCTCGCTCATGCCCTCGATGACCTGCAGCGGCGTGCGCAGCTCGTGGGCAAGCTCCGTGGACATGCGCCCCAGGTTGGCCAGCCGCTGGAAACGGCGGAGAATCAGGATGAAATTGTCTGAAAGGAGATAGACCAGAAGGATCAGAAACTGTGTGCTCATCCAGCAGAACAGGTCCATACGGGGACTGACCGGAATCCGGAAGATGTTGATGCGGGGCAGGAGGCCGGCCACCTCCAGGTAGCACAAGACGCCGAACGCAACGGACACATAGAGCATAAACAGCAGCCGGCCCCTTTTGGACATGAAGATACTGGAGATGGCCACGAGGAGAAGGTAGCCCACGGACCAGATCATGGAGTAGATCCCGCCCAGGTAATGAAGGGCAACCGTGACGGCGAGCACATCCGTCCAGATGCTGAACAGGTTGTAGGGGACGACCCACTCGTTCCGACGCTGGCGGATGGGGAAATAGGCCCCGAACAGAATGCTCTCAACCAGCAGGACGAGAAGGACCGGGGTTGATCCCGGTCCGAAGAGCCCTACATAATGGAAGGTGGTGAGGATGACCAGCAGTGCCAGACAGAAAACCACCTTGACCTTGAAAAAGTAGTCGATGTACGTTTTATGGAAGCTGTCCGGCAGATCGTTACGGATCATGATCCCAAGTCTCGTCCCTGGCTATTCTTTTCTTGATTATTCTAAGTTTCACCCTCTTTTTCAAGGATCCTCTCTTTGATGGACGCTCCCGGCTTCCTGCTTCGCAGGCGATACCCGGTCCTGATGGCGATCGGAGCCATCACCCTCCTTCTTGCCCTCTATTCCTTCCGTATCCCCCTGGACCAGAACCCGGAGGAACTGATGTTCAAGCACGACCCGGAATATCCTAGACTCCGGGCCTTCTACGAATGGTTCGGCTACGACGAGATCCTCGTGGCGGCCATCTCCACGGACAACGTGCTGACACCGGAGAACATCCGCAGGGTTCAGGCGATTACCGAAGGGCTTTATGAAATCAAGGGGGTGGAGCGGGTCATCTCGCTCGCCAATGCCCGGGACGTGGAAGACCGTGCAGGGACCATCGAGATCGCGCCCCTGCTCAAACGGATCCCTGTGACCGATGCGGAGCAGGATGCGCTGCACAGGAAGATTGAAGGAAATCCCTTCTACAAGAACCTCCTCGTCTCCCCGGACCTGAAATCCACGCTCTTTGACATC
>CAZSUQ010000304.1:0-6580 GCA_964609935.1 uncultured Thermodesulfobacteriota bacterium
AATAACCAGTGGTTTGTCTTTCATGTTTAGGATTTGATCAACGATGTCCAAACGAACGCTATCGGGATCATAAAAGTTGTAGGGAAAGTACCAATCCATTTGAAATTTGTACTTTCTCGGTTTCATGCTCTTTACGGTTGATATCGTGTAGTAGTAACCCAGATCTCCGGGATAATACTCCGGAGGGAAATGGCTTTCTATATCGTCTCGATAGTGAACCTTGGTTTCCGCCTGTTCAAAATATTCCCTGTCCCATGTTGACGTGTGCAGCATCCACCCCTTGGGGCCCACGATGCATCTCCACCTGTCATCGCTGTCGTCATATTCCGCCTCCATCGGCGAGGTGACGCCATCGGCAAGAAACCCCTCCACATTGTTGGAGTTGTACCAGCGCATACCATAGCCATGAGGATGGTGGAGATCGTACCCAACCGACATACTGTAATCGGTCAGGACCGTTCCCGGATTGAACGTCACATTGGTTGCCACGCCATTGAAGATCATGGTGTCATAAACATATACATTGATGTTCAATTTCGGTGTTTTCAAATGATGCAGTTTTAGAGGCAACTTGAATCCAGCCCACTGCAGAACAACACTCCGCACCGGCCCTTTCTTGTACTTTGACGCTTCCCCGATGCAATAGCTTTCGTTCAGCTTGATTCGAATCATTCCGAACAACAATCTTGCTTGTATCCTGAGCTTACTCACGTCTACAAAATCTTTTCCATCCCCTCCTCCTTCCGGGGTTACCCAGATGTGATGATTGGTGATTGTCTTGTAGACTTTCTGCCCTGAAGTAACGTTGGTACCCACAACAGCGTAGGTATTCCCCTCGCTTATTAACACCTCTGTGTCGTCCAGCGTGGCCCGTATTGGAAAACAGGCCTCTGGTGCCGCCGTGGAGAAATGGAGAAGATAGACCCACCCTTTTCCGCCGGTGGCAGGATCCAGGATCTCGATCTCAACCCCCTGGTCCGCGCCCTGCGGCCAGAGGTCCCTGGAAACCCTGTCTCCTGCATCCCGGGCCATGAATACCAGCATGTCCTGCCCGTCCAGATTCCCGTTGGCCAGTTCACCATTCTGATCCGGCCCCTGATCCAAGATCATGAAACCGTCTTCGGTCCACTCATCAATTTGATAGGGAACCATCCTGAAAGATCCGTCCACAAAACTATAGAGTCTTACGTGAGAGATCCCTTTCCCCAAAAGCCCTTCCAATATCTCGGAGCGGAACTCAACAGGGTCATAGAAACGGCTTATGGTCTTTCGTTGGAGAACGCCTGCTGTTTCATCTTTTGCAACTGTTTCTCCTGCCCCTGCACCTGCGGCTGTTGCCTCGAACGAAAGAATGAGACAACCCAAGAATGCAACCGAGATGACAATCTGCATTCTCCACAATCCATCTCTCATCTTCATCTCCGGTACTTCATGACCCGTTAATAGGATTTAGGCATTCCAAGAATGAACTCGCCTATATAACTCAAAGCCAGATGCTGCGTAACCGGCGCCAACCTTACTAATTGGATCTCCCTCCACCACCTTTCTATATGGTACTCCTTTGCAAAACCGTACCCACCCAAAGTCAGCATAGCGTTATGTACAGCTTCTGTGCCGGCTTCCACGGCAGCATACTTGGCCATGGAAGTGGCGTCTCCCACCTCTTTGATCGACCCCCCTCGATCATAGAGCGCAGCAGCCTTCAGGCACATCAACCATGCGCATTCCAGCTTTGCATAAGAAGACGCGAGGGGGAATTGTATTCCCTGATTGGATCCTATCGGTTTGCCGAACACCATCCTTTCATTTGCGTATTCGGCAGCTGTTCGGATGGCCAACCTGCCGAGGCCGACAGCGCCTACAGCCCCGTAAATTCTTTCCGGATTCAGCACCTCCAAAACCTGGTACCAGCCCATTCCTTCATCACCGAGCAGGCATTCCTTTGGAACCCGCAGGTTATCGATGCTTAGCTCATACGTCTTAAAATAGTTGCATGCGTGTTTAGGAATGGGCGTATACTGGATGGCGTCGTTGGGAACATCAACAAAGAACAGAGATATTCCGAACGCTTTCTTGGGAGCGTCCTCTCTCTTTGTGGTCCGGGTCACCAGAAGCATTTTCTGTGATTCCGCATACAGAGAAATGAACACCTTTTGCCCCGAAATTACATACTCATCACCATCTTTGCGAGCGAATGTGCTGATATTCAGGGTATCCGATCCGGCGTTGGGCTCTGTAAGCCCCAGACAGGTCCTTATTTTTCCACTGATCAAGTCAGGCAGGTACTTTCTCTTCTGTTCTTCGGTGCCAAGTTTAAGAATCGCACTGCTCCCAAAAATCGGTCCCAACAGACAAGCGGCAACCGGCGCCAGACCGCCTCCCCCACTGGCCATCGCTTCAAAGGCAATGATCAGTTCGGTCAATCCCGCGCCACTCCCCCCGTATACCTCGGGAACCCCAAGCCCAAAGAACCCCACTTCCCCCATGGTGTCAAAGAACTCTTGAGGAAACTCGTGATTCTCTTCCTTTTCGTACCAGTAATCAGGTCCATGCCGTTCTGCGACCTTTTTAGCCGTCTGGATGATCTGCTGTTGCTCGCTGCTCAATTCAAAGCACATTTAAGATTCTCCTAAGAGGCCTTTGAAAAAGTGTGATTCTGTGTTTTTCGTTATTCCGGACTTGATCCTTATACCCCCCTGATCCGGAATCCATCTTTTTCAGGCACTTCTGGATCCCGGCTTTCGCCGGGATGACGGCAAAGGGACTATTTTAACGAGCTACGAATCTCGATTTAGTCAACAGGCTCGAAATAATC
Source organism: uncultured Thermodesulfobacteriota bacterium (assembly GCA_964609935.1). Classification (GTDB taxonomy): domain Bacteria; phylum Desulfobacterota; class DSWW01; order DSWW01; family DSWW01; genus CAYTRL01. The sequence goes on from CAZSUQ010000304.1 coordinate 2,816, forward strand.
CAGGTCCAAAATGTCACCTGTCCTTTCCTCCTTCCAGACAGGCCTGAGCTTCATCCCAACCTTCACTTTGTCGACAAGTTCGGCCCGCTGTTCATACTCGATGCCGGCCACAAAATGAAGAAAATTCGTGACCGAGTCACCGACCTTTATCATTCCTGTGACGGGGGTAACCTCCGGCAGCCCTGGAAGTTGGATAAGGGCAACATTCGAGGTCACCAGCGTAGCCATGCCATCCGTCTCGACCCATTCGTCAGGCTGCACCAGACACCTGTCGCAAAAGGGTCGGGGCGGCACATAAAGTCCGTTGCATGCGGGACAGATGTTGCCCAGGATCTTTTTCTGTTTCATCCCTTCCAGAAATCTTGCATATGTCTCGCCGAGGGTTACCTTATACTGCGCATGCCATGAGTAGACCGTTCTTTTGACTGCAATTTCTTCCATCTTTCCCGTTCCCCTTTCTCAATCGAGTGGGCTTTCATTCGCAAGGCTCAAAGTACTTGATATCGAGAATGTGGCCCGACCTCTTTTCCGCCCAGACCGGTCTTACTGCCATGCCCGCCTGGATCTTTTCAGGCCATGCTTGCGGGTCATCCGTGCCGAAACCGGAGAGAAAGTGAATCAGGCACTGGTCAGAGCCGTTGATCCGGATGACGCCCAGTACATAGGGCACCTCCGGGAAATGCTCCGTGTCGGGAAAAACAACGCCGTTGGATTTTTCATGGATGACGGTGAAGGCTTCTACCGTACCGGCACCGTCGGATTGCAGCCATTCTCCGGCTGCTTCCAAGGTCCTGTCACAAAAGGGTCTCGGAGGGAAAAAGGTCCGGTCTCCGCACCGGTTTCCAAGAAAGACTTTATCTTTCAGTCCCTCCACAAACCGGGTGTATGTTTCCCCCATGGGGGCACTGAAGTCTAAATCGAGGGTCCATTCCTTTTTGATGGTGCTGCCCGTCATATCTTTTGTCCTCCCTAGTCCCTTTCGAAGATCGCCAGCGTATTGAATTGCCCCATGGGCCCTCCCCAGGAGTGAGAGAGACCGACTCTGGCATCTTTTACCTGCCTCTCCTCCTCGACCCTGCCCATGAGCTGGAGACATGTTTCCGCATGACGTGTGACCGAAGCGGCTATTCCTGAATTCGTGCACAGGGTGCCTCCGGAAAGATTCACCGGCAGTTTCCCGCCGAGGTCGGTAACCCCCTCACGCACCAGTTTCGGGCCCTCGCCCTCTTCGCAGAAACCCAACGCGTCATATTGCGGATATTCAAACCCGGCAAAGGGATTAAAAACCTCTGCATAGTCGATCTCTTCCAGAGGGTTTGTGATCCCTGCCTCCTGATAGACCTTCCGGGCCAGTTTCCTGAGCATGGGGAACCCGAGAAAATCCCGGTACCCAACCAGGTAGGTGTCGCTTATACAGCTCATCGCCTTGAACCAAACGGGCGTGTCGGAAAGCTCCCTTGCCTTTTCTTCACTGGCCAGAATCAGGCAGCAGGACCCTGAGGACACGGGGCATATTTCGTGCAAGCGAATCGGATGGCAGATCACCGGGGATTCCAGGATCTGTTCCGCCGTGTATCCCCTGCGATTGTGTGCGTATTGATTATTTTTCGCATGTTTGTGGCTCTTGGCCGCGACCCGAGCGAAGTCCTCCGCCGTGGTCCCGTATTCGGTCTGGTAACGGCTCAGATAGAAGCCGCCCAGGTGAATCGCGCCGATTCCAAAGGGCTTCTCTATCAGCGGCGGGGACGCGGTATTGAGTATCTGCTGGGCATCGACGGTGGCAAGAAGGGTGCAGCATCCATAGACGAGCACAATGTCATATAGCCCGGCGGCCACGATGTGATAAGCATCCTTGATGGCACTCCCGCCGGCTGTACCGCCGGTGTTGACGGTAAATACCGGGGTACCGGCGCTCTGGCCGAAACAGTCCATGCTCCTTTCAGGCCTCTGAACCCCTTCGAAACCGTCCACGGTGGCATAGTACACCGCCTCGATGTCTGAAAGGCTCAGTCCCCTGCCCACAAAGTCCAGGGCGGATTGGATGCAGGCACCGGCTATCTCAGACCTTTCCCTGTTTTCTTTTTTCACACTGGTGTAGGTCGTATTTCCCACACCAATGACGGCAACCTTTCTCGGCATTCTCTCACCCCTCTCTTTCAAGAATCATCACTGCGTGCGAATCCCCTCCAATGGCCCCGATACCCACATCGCCATCGTGGACAAGTCCCCGTTGCAGGTTGGCCGGCTGCGCTCCAAACTCCTCATTCCTGAGGAGCATGGCCGCATGGATGACCCGGAAGAGACCGGAGCTGTTCGGGCCGTTGGTACAAAGGGATCCACCGGAAAGGTTCACCGGCAGGTCCCCATCCGGAGAGGTAAGCCCTTCCCGCAACAGGTCGCAGCCCTGCCCTTCCGAACAGATTCCAAGGGCCTCACAGGCCATCAGCTCGTAGGCGGAGAAGGGATTGAATATTTCCATGAAATCCAGATCCTTGCCGGGATCCTGGATCCCGGCCATTTGGTAAGACTTTTGGGCAGCCGTCCTGAGTGCTTTCTGGCCGGACAGTTCCTCCCAGCTTCCCATATAACTGTTCGTGGCCGCGGCTATGCCCTTGATCCAGACCGGGGAATCGGTCAGTTCCCGGGCCCTCTTCTCGGAGGCCAGTACAAAGGCCCCGGCGCCGCTGGACATGCCGCTGAGTTCCAACCGGCGCAAGGGCCAGCCCACCAATGGGGAGGCCAGGATTTCTTCCTCAGAATAGGCATTCCTTCTGTGGGCAAAGCGGTTCCGGCTCCCGCACAGGTAGTTTTTGGCCGCCGCCTTGGCGAAATCGGCCTCGGTGGCCTTGCTCTTTCTCATATAGTCCATGGCCAGGAGACCATAGCTCTGCCAGGCATTGAGCCCGACCGGACCTCGGAAAACAGGATCCTGGTTCGCATTGGTGATGTAATCATAGTCAAACTCGATCGTGTCCGAAGAAGCCACCACAACCACCTCGGCGGCCCCGGACAGAATACTGGCCATGCCGGACATGACACAGTGAAGCGTGCTGTTTTCGATGCGGATGGAATCTCTCTCGTAGGCACCTGCCGGTGGGGCCAGCATACCGTTGCTGATCGTTATCCCATCCTGGCCGTCCATGGTCGCGATCACCACGGCGCCCACATCCTCTTTCTTCAATCCAACCTTTTCGAAGGCCTGTTTCGCGACAAGGAAGGTCGCTTCATCGTTCCACATGCCAAGCTCGTTCGGCCCTTTGTACTCCAGCAAGTCGTAGCTTACTATGGCCACGTTTTGATCCATTGTTTTCCTCCGATTCCTTGATCCGCTATTTTTCATTTCTCATAAAGCTTCTCGAAGGTCTGTCCCTTGTAATGGCTGCGTTCGAGACTGCCGGGCTCTGCCCAGAGGATCCTGGGGCTGATCTTGAGTTTCTTGCTCATGGTCTCCACGATCTCCTTTTCCAGCTTGTCCAGCTCGTCTCCGGAAATTCCCTCGCCGTGCTCCACCCGAATCTTGAGGGGGGGCACGACACGGGGCGGTTTTTCGTCGAGCACGACCCTCATCTCGCCGGTGACCCGCGGCACGAACTCGTTGACCACGCCCTTCAAGTGACTGGGATAGACCATTACGCCCTTGACCTTTAGCATGTCGTCGGAGCGGCCTATCACCTTGTACCGGAACCCGCTCCGACCGCAGGGACAGGGCTCGGTGAAGACCTGGTGGATGTCGCCCAGGCTGGTTCGTATCATCACCCAGCCGTC
>CAZSUQ010000305.1:0-6561 GCA_964609935.1 uncultured Thermodesulfobacteriota bacterium
ATTGCACTCCGGTCCATTCTCATTTTCCACCGTTATGTTGAAATCTAGGCTGTGGGTCTGGTAAAAATCATGGAAGAGGGGCCGCTCACAAGGAAGCTTCCGGACGTGCCCACCTTGTAGAGTTCGATCTGCGGGAGCAACTCCGTTAGGCTTGTTCCGGTGGTGAGCCAATCCAGAAGGGCCTGTGTACCCACCCGACCGGCCATACAGCCCAGCGTCGTCTCCTGCTGGTCCTGTGCCTGCCAGCGATACTGGAGCCTCTCGATCCAGGTGGAGAATTCATACTGCGCAGGCAGGACGACATTCTCGGAAAGGCTGCCTTCCACGTTGGCATCGCCCCCGATCTGAAAGCTCTCCCCGCCCACCATCAGGGTGCCCAGGTCAAGGTTCAAGACCTCCTCCACGTCCAGCACCGGGCACACGAACCCGGCATCCAGCCAACCGTCACCCGCCTCCAGGGGCCCGTTGTCCACAAGAAAGTCGGTAACAGCGCCGGTAACATCCACGAGGCTCGCCCCTTGCGAACCCTCGGAGTCAACGTCTCTGAGCAGGGGAAGGGCAACGGTGAGGCTGTCGGCATTCACATCCACAAGGCTTACGTACTGATATCCTTCCGCGCCTGCGGTAACCGTCTGAGGCCCCACCAGCTCGGGCGCGGCAAGGGTGAGGGTCCCCTGTGCATCGGTGAATCCATAGTTGCCGGCAAAAGGATTGTCGGGCTCCCCGCCCACCATGACAAACGCCCCTTCAAGGGGAGTGGGCGTTTCCACATCCCCGCGAAGCACGGTCACGGTGAGGGTTCCGGCAATCGGCGCCCCCTCGATTCGGCTTTGCGCGCAAAGGCCTTCTGACGGGAAAACCAGGAAGAAGGAAAGGAAGAAGAGGCAAGAACAGACCGCGAGCAGGACGTGTTTTTTCGACATATCTCTTCGGGGCATCTCTCTGAAGTTTTTCACAGGGGCATCTCTCGGATGAAGTTGGCTCAGGATGAATCAGGATTTTTCAGGTTGTGTCAGGTTGTTTTGTCGTCTCGCGTCCTCTTTGCTTGTCTTTGTGTTGACCTTTAACTGACAACCAGCGGCAGAAATTGACGGAAATGGTCAGCTCAGCAGAGAAACAAGGGCTCGAAAATTAAAGGCTGTTTTCAGGCCTTCCCCTATTTATCCCTTTAGGAAACCCCTATCCCTGGGCTTGAACACGTTTTTGTAACCACCGGGGGAAACCGCGGAAATACCATGATTCCATCGTAATATAGCCTTGAATTCGCTCCACGGGTTCCGCTCGGTTCGTCTGGACGTGTACGTTTTTGTTGTCCCGGGTTGCTCCAGCGTGAGACCTGTTTCTGCTCTGTTTTCTCTTTTGTTGTTACCTTGTGAATGGGACCGGACATGGAATAGAGCAATCTCTATGCCAGTCAAAGGGGTTGGTACCGGGGAACGCAGAAGGCTTCGTGCAAGTTACGGGCTACGAGCGAAGCGAAATCGAAGATTGCGAGCAACATCCAGAGGAAACAGGCTTCCATGAAAGGATGGCAGGTCAAACAGGTGGGTATTTTCACGCCGCAGTAGGTGGCTCGTGCAATATCCGGGCTATGTCCCCGAGCAATTATTCCCGGTAATACGTCTCGTACCAGGCCACGAATTCTGCGATCCCCTTCTCCAGGGGCGTGTCGGGCTTGAATCCCACGGCCTCGTCCAGATCCTCGATGTCGGCAAAGGTGACGGGAACGTCTCCGGGCTGCATGTCCAGGAACTCTTTCTTCGCTTTTCTGCCCAGAGCCTTTTCAAGAAGCTCGATGAAATCCAGGAGACGCACCGGTTGGTTGTTGCCGATGTTGTAGAGGCGGTAGGGGGCGGCCGAGGTCCCGGGGGTGGGGTCCTCGCCGGTCCATGCAGGGTCGGGCTGCGGGGGCTTTGCCAGGACGCGCACGACCCCTTCCACGATGTCGTCGATGTAGGTGAAGTCCCGCTGCATGTCTCCGTGATTGAAGACCTTGATGGGCTTGCCCTCCCTGATCGCACGCGTAAACAGGAACAGGGCCATGTCCGGGCGTCCCCAGGGTCCGTAGACCGTGAAGAAGCGCAGGCCCGTGCAGGGCAACCGGTAAAGATGGCTGTAGGTGTGAGCCATCAGTTCGTTGGATTTTTTCGTGGCCGCGTAGAGGGACACCGGATGGTCCACGTTGTGCTGAACGGAAAAGGGCATGCGGGTGTTGGCCCCGTAGACCGAGCTGGAGGAGGCGAAAACGAGGTGCCCGACCTCCCAGTGGCGGCAGCCCTCCAGCACATTGATAAATCCCGTCAGGTTGGATTCCACGTAGGCATGGGGATTGACCAGGGAGTAGCGGACACCCGCCTGTGCCGCCATGTTCACCACCGCACCAAAGGACTGTTCCCTGAACAGGGAATCCATGCCGTCCCTGTCGCAGAGGTCCATCCTGGTGAAGGTGAATCGCTCGTATCCTTTCAGGACGGCCAGCCTCGCCTCCTTCAGGCTCACGTCATAATAATCATTCAGGTTGTCGATGCCGGAGACGTGAAACCCGTCCTCGAGCAGGCGTCTGGCAAGGTGAAAGCCGATAAACCCGGCGGCTCCGGTGACCAGCACATGCTCATCATCAGTCAACTTCATGGAGCACTCCCTCGGTGGATTCGCTCTGTTTGGTTTGCCGTGCAGGATAACGCAAACCGTTCTTTTTTAGTAGTTTACCTTTCCTTCCGTGTTTGTGAATCCCAGGGGCGTTCCTTATAATGGGTCCCTCGCTTGCTTTGGGACGAATCTTGCCCGGAACCGTGAACAGGGAAAGAGGATGAATGCTTCGGAAGGAACCGGCCTGAAGGCCCTCGTTTTCAACATCCAGCGCTTCTCCACAGAGGACGGACCTGGAATCCGCACCACGGTGTTTTTCAAGGGATGTCCCCTTTCATGCGACTGGTGTCACAACCCTGAGGGGATCTCTTCCAAACCACAGCTCCTCTGGTATGCCGCCCGGTGTGTCGCGGCCAGGGACTGCCTCCAGGCCTGCCCGGAAAATGCCCTCGAGCTTACACCGGACGGGATGAGGATTCACAGAGAGCGATGCACCGCGTGCGGGCTTTGCGAGGAAGCATGCCCTGCCGCGGCCCTGGAAATCGTGGGAAAGCCCTGGACCGTGGATGACCTCGTCACCGAGGTCAAGAAGGACGAAGCCTTCTACCGCAACAGCGACGGCGGGGTGACCCTGGGCGGCGGCGAGCCCATGACGCAAGCGGATTTCGTGGCTGCGTTTCTCGGACGCTGCAAGGAGGAGGGCCTATCAACCGCGCTCGACACCAGCGGTTGCGCAGGCTGGAAGGAATACGAAAAGGTCCTCCCCCACGTGGACCTGCTCCTGCTGGATCTCAAGCAGATGGACCCTGAAAGGCACAGGCAGATGGCAGGGGTCAAGCTCGAGCCCATCCTGGAGAACGCCCGGAGGCTGGGGAAGAAGAAGGTCCCTGTGTGGGTCCGCACACCCATCATCCCCGGATATACCGACACACGCGAGAACATTGCAGGGATCGCGAGCTTTCTCGCAGCGAACATGCCCAACGTGGAGCGCTACGATCTGCTGGCCTTCAACAACCTCTGCGTGGGCCAGTACGAGCGCCTTTCGATCCCCTTTGCCCTGAAGGGTGCACCGCTCGTCCGGAAGGAGGAGATGGAGGGGCTGAAGCGCGCTGCCGAGGAAGCGGGCGCGCCGAATGTTCACACCTCGGGAGCCACTCGATTGGAAGAGAACTAGCAGGTCCAAACGGACTCTTCCAACGTCTATGAAAAGTCTGTGGTCAAGCCCCGATGTGAAGGCCGGGGAGGGGCATAGAGGAAGCCCTCTATTTCGACAGGAACTTCTTCAGGGCCTCGTAGTCCATCCTTTCCCCATAGTCCGTCAGCGGCTTGTCGCTCTTCAGCTTCTTGCCGTTGATCTGCACGAGCATCTGGTTCTGGACCGGGATGGAGAGCTCTCCGTTCCCACTCTCAATAGAAAATTTCTTTACGGCTGTGTTGCCATTGATATTGGTGAGCTTCGAGTTGGGGTCCGAGGCCAGAAACATGGGGTTGCTCATCATCATGAGCACGCCCTGAAGCACCGCGGCATTGGTTATGATCTCGATCTCCACCTGCTGGCCTGTCTTGTCTTTGTATTTCTTGCTCGCACTCACGGCGCCCCCCATCATGGCCAAGGGAGTAAACTCCCCTTTGGCCTCGGACGCTGTCCAGTCGTCCAGCGGCTCAGGAAAGATCTTCTTCAGGTTCTCCGCCATCAGTTGCTGGATCTGCCCTGCAGCGTATTGAAGGGTCTGAACAGACGTGGAGTACAACCCGTCCATATACTCCTTGAGCCCCTTCTTGATCTGATCCTCGATTTCATCGGCGGCCAGGGCGAACGGGCTCCCGACAAAAGCGATCACCGTAACCACCGTGATCCATCCAACGACTTCTTTCATGGGGTTTCCTCCTTGAGGAGCTTGACTCAGAAACAAGCTTCCTCGTCTACAATTTAGAAAAATACTTTAGCCCGCAAATTGCAGAAGAGGTCATGAACATAGGACAGAAGCCCGGATCCTGTCAAACGTTTTGGTCCTCGCGCGTAGATTGCTCGAAGCCTTCTGCAGTTGGCAAAGGAAGCATGGAACCTGCGGGGGTGCAGTCGGGCCAGGCCTATTCCTCGGTTTCGTCTTCAGGGGGTGTGATGGGGGGCATCCAGGTCTTTCGTGTGTCGTCGATCCAGGCGTTCCACTTCTGTGCCTGCTCTTCCTGAAGCACGGCCGCCACCTCGGCCTTGAGGCTTTCGATCTTTGCGTCCAGACCAGGCCGGGTCTCGCGGCGGAACTGCTGGAATTTCTTCAGGTAGCGGGAAAAGATGGCGAGAACATCGCGGGTCTGCTCCTCTGTGAGCCCGAGCTTTCGCTGAAGCACCTTTGTGTCCTGCAGGATCCTCTTCTCGGGATTGTGCAGCCGGTAGAGCGTCACTTCGCGCAGGACAATGAAGGCGCCTGCACCCCCCACGACAACACCGCTCAGAAAGATGACCACGCCCAGGACGACGGAAAGCCATCGTCTGGTCCGGGCGGGACGGGATGCGGGCATCCTGTTCTCTGAAGGGGAAGCATTGCTTTGGTTCATTGCATCACCATTGCCAGGGAGTGGATCGTCTGCCCCAGAGGGTCGGAAAGGGAGAGCCAGCCGTCGAGGGCGAACAGGGCCACGATGACGGCAGAGGTGAACGACACCAGGCTGAACACCATCAGGGGCTTCTCCATGGGATTGTCCAGGGCATCCTCCCGGCTCCGGAGGCTGTGAATCACCTGCCGGGTGACATCCACCTGTGGAGGCGCCTCCTGCCGCGCACGGGACGCCATCTTTTCAAACGTGACCAGTTCATCCATGCTTTCAACTCCGCGTGCTCTTTTCCAGGAGATTCCTGAGCTTCTTCCTTGCCCGGTGGGCCTGTACCTTGACCATGGTCCTGCTCCACCCTGTGAGTTGTGCGGCCTCCTGAACCGTGCACTCCTCCAGATAGAGAAGGGTCAGAACCAGTTGGTCCCTGGGGGGAAGCTGCGCCAGCAGGTCGCGAACATGGCCCGCCGCGATCTTAGGCCCGGGGACCTCCCCTCCCGGGACCTGAAGTGCTTCCCAGGCCTCCAGGGGGACCGAGGGGTGTGAACGCTCCTTGGAAATCCTCTTCCAGTGGCGGTACCCCACGCGTGTGGCGATCTTTCTGATCCAGTGGGAGAAGGGGGCCTTTCCGCTGTAGGTTCTGAGACTGAGATACACCTCCACGAACACATCGTGGACAAGCTCCTCGCAAACGGCCTTGTCTCGAGAGAATCGCCACATGTAGGCGGCCACGAGGTCCTGGTGCCGTTCAACGAGGCGCGCATAGGCTTGCTCATCCCCTTCCAGGCTTGCCTGGATGTCCCTCCGGTCATTCCCGGGAATCCCAACCATGCGGGAGGCTTCCCCCTTGGGTGTCGTTGAGCCCGATCGTCACGGTTCCAGCCCGTATGCCGCATGAAACCTCGTTGCGAGAGCGGTGGAAGCATGGGAGATTCGGGCTGACACCTTTTGTAACAGGGGAATCCTCATAGCGTCAAACCCGATCCGTTTCGTTTCAGGGCCGATCATGTTTCCCCGAGGAAATTCGTCTGCTCAAACTTCTGTATGGCCTTTCCCTGAGCCGGACCGCCACGTCTGCTCCAGAGGCCTCTTTTTGTTGCGATCTTCACCATCCGGACCAGGAGGATAGAAAAAAGACGGAAATAATCTAGGAAGCCAGGGATCATGTCCCCCAGATCCGTCTCTTGCCTGCAGGACGGACAGGGGGTTTCAGGGAATTCGGCTCCGCATTGATAACATCTTTGTTTTTTCACTGATCCTGTCGCTCCGTGGCTTGAAAGAGAGGTCGTTTGTAGGAAAAGGGGATTGTCTTTTACAGACACAACCAACATTTCTTTCACTTCGCTCCTTCTCTTTTCCTTTGCCTGCATCTATATAGTGGAGCCCTTGCCGCTCCCGGTTACAGGGGGAGCAAAGAATCCC
>CAZSUQ010000306.1:0-6528 GCA_964609935.1 uncultured Thermodesulfobacteriota bacterium
AGGCAAGATCCTGGAGGTAGAGCACGTCCTCACGTTCGGGCAGCTTGATCACGGTTCGTCGAAGATCTTGAATGGATTCGAAGTTGCCGGTGGGCTCCAGCACGATTCGCTCATGCTGTGTGGTGATGTCTCCTCCAGGGATGATGATGTTCCGGGTCTCCAGGATCTGAGCCAGCTGGGAGGGAGAGAGACCGATCTCGGCCAGCCTGGCATTGTTGTACTCCACGAATACCCGCTCTTCCTGGGCGCCGTGGATCTCCACCTTGGCCGCCTCGTCGATGAGCAGAAGCTCGTTGCGGACCTGGTCGGCCACCTCCTTCATCTCCGCATACGTGTATCCCTCGCCGGTAAGCGTCACAAGGATACCAAAAACATCTCCGAACTCATCGTTCACAAAGGGGCCGCTCACCCCATCGGGAAGGTCGGGCCTTACCTTGTCCACCTTGCGGCGCAGATCGTCCCAGATGGGACGCATCTCTTTGTAGCTCTCCTGTATGTTGGCATAAATGATGGAAACACCCGTTTTGGATCGGCTGTTCACGAAGTCCAGCTCAGGGATCTCCTGAATCGCCTTTTCCAGCCTGTCCGTAACAAGCTGCTCCACCCTCTCCGGGCTTGCCCCGGGAAAGTAGGTCATGACCAGAGCGGTTCGAATGATGAATCCCGGGTCTTCGTCCCTTGGCATCTTGTTGAAGGTCATGACCCCGGCAATCAGGATGACCAGGAGAAGAACAAGCGTGACACGGTTATTTTCGATGGCTGCCTTTGTGAGGTTCATGGCCTACGCTTCTCCGCTTCCAGGAGTTTCACCGTTTGCCCGTCCGTGATCCTGCTTACGCCGGCTATGACCACGAGGTCCCCGTCGGACAGCCCGAAAAGCACCTCCAGGCCCTCCTCTCTGAGCTCGCCTACGGTCACCGCCCTTCGAGTCGCTCTCCCCAGGCCCTCCTCATCCCCAGGCGCGACAACGTACACATAGCGACCCTGCCGGTCCTCTCCCACGGCCACGGGTGGGATGAGGAAACGTTCCCGCCTGTCCCGTGATTCGAATCGGAAGGCCACCTCGGCCGCCATGCCGGGCAGGATGTCCTTCTGCTCCTCTTTCAGACGAACCGTCACCGGATACGTGGTGCTCATCCCTGTCGTGGCTACACCCACCTCGGTGACAACGGCGGGAAAGGTCTTGCCCGGGAAGGCGTCCATGGTGACCTTGACCTTCCCACCTTGCGTGACCTGGGAGATCAGGATCCCCGGGATGGCCACCTTGACCTCGGGTTGGGATCCGGACGTGAGGATCACAACGGTCTGACCCGCCTGGACATTCTCGTTTTCTTCCACCTCCACCGATGCAATGGAACCGGCCGTGGAGGCCTTGAGCTTTGCATAGCTGAGCTGTGACCGGGCGAGGTCGAGCCGCTTCTCGATGGAAGTCACCTGGGCACGGCTGGATTCGGCCGCGGCGCGGGCCGCGTCCAGATCGTTTCGAGAGGCGTTGCGATTTTCGTAAAGGGCTCGCACACGGGCGTAGTTGGCCTCGGCATTCCGCTGCTCGGCCTTTGCACGATCCAGGGAAGCATCGGCTTCCTGAAACTGTAGCAGGTAATCCTCAGGCTCAAGCTCTGCAATGAGCTGCCCTGCCCTGACCGCGTCACCAACCTTTACAAAGCGCCTCTTCACTTTTCCTGGCACTCGGAAACTCAGCCTGGATTCCAGGCCTGCATGGGCCGTGCCTGAAAAGGTTCGGATGCGTGTACCCCCGGTGGAATAGACTTGATAGGTGCGCACGGGCCGGATGATCGGCGCCGAAGCCTTTTGCTCCTGTTCGCAGGCCGGCTGCAGGATCACCGCAAAAAGGACTGCAAGAAAGGTCCGGAATCGATTCGAGGTTTTCATCTTTCTCCTTCCCTCCGATATCGTCTTGTCTGCTCCTGTAGGACCCGCAATGGATGATCCCGAAGGACGAGTAGGGCCCTTTGTGCGAACCCGTTGCATGAAGAAACGCAGGAAGAAGTTCATGGCCGCCTCTCCTCTCCTCGTTTCTCTGTGAAGAAGGCCTTCATCCGCGTGAACCAGGCTTCCCTTTCCTCAGGGGAGATGAAGAAATCGAAACAATTGGCGGCCCGCTGAAACTCCATGAGGTCGATGAGAAAGTCATAGACCGCATTGGCTGCGGCCTGATCCGCAACCAGGGCCGCGTTCTGTGCGTCGATCAGGTCCAGGATGGAAACCACGCCACGGGAATAGGCGTCCGTCACCAGTTCCATGTTCTTGCCCGCCGCTTCAGCGGCATCCTTGGACAGCTGGATACTCGGAAAGGACGCCTCGGTTTTGATCACAGCCGCCTGGATGCGCTGGTCGATTCGTTCCCTGGCGGCCGCCCTCTCCAGGCGCAGGCGGGCCAGCTCCTCGCCGGCACGTTTCTGCTCGGCAAATCGCTCCCCGCCCTCGAAGAGCGGCAGCGATACGTTCACGCCCACGCTCCAGTTCGTATCGTCAGCCGTCGGGAAGGATCCGGAAAGCATGGGAGGCAGGGAACCGCCCCCGGCACCGGCGCCTCCCTCGTCCAGGTCATGGCTCACCTCCCCGGAAAGAACGGCCGTGGGTGCCCAGAAGGAGCGTTTCGCAGTGGCGAGTTGCCGCTCCTGCGCAGCTATGGCCGCATCGAGTGCACGGAGCTCAACAGAACGTTCCAGGCCCTCGTGGACCATGAACAGGCGGAAGATGTGGAGGGACCAGGGATCATTGACGTATCCTGCCAGCCGCATGTCGCTTGTGGTGAGAAGTGGATCGCGGAGCCCCACCTCCTCGGTTCCGAAAGGCTCGTCCAGAGGCCGGTGCAGGAGCTGGTTGAGCGCCTGCTCAGCGAGCTCTCTCTGGCTCTGTGCCTTGAGCACGGCTTGTCTGCTTGCAGCGATCTGACTTTCCCAACGGTATACCTCAGCAGGTCCGGAGGTGCCGATGCTCTCTCTCATCTGCGCCATCTCCAGGTTGGATCGTGAGAGCTTCAGGTTGTCCTTCTCGATCCTCTCAAAGGTCTTTGCCCGGAGAATGTTCAGGTATGCGGTGGCAGCCTCCCGGGCAAGGTCCAGCCTGAGCTTCTCCTCTTCTTCCTCGCGGGAAGTCTGCAGATGTTTTTGTATGCTCCAGTTTGACCAGGCAGGCTCGGAGTAAAGCAGCTGGCTGAGGGAGGCCGATGCGGCGAGCTTGCGTTCCGCCTCGCTGCCGAAGCTTGCCCCTGCCCTGTCCTGGTCGATGATGCGGCCCAGCCCGGAAACCTCGACCTTCGGTAACAGACCGGACCTGGCCTTTTTCACCTCCTGCTCGCCAGCGGCAACCGCTCGGGCCTCCGCGGCCAGGTCCAGGTTTGAAGCGATGACTTCCTTCACCGCCTGATCCAGTGACAGGACACGGTCAACCTTGAGGACCTCCTCGTTCAAAAGTTCGGCATCAGTCAACACGCTGAAAGGGGGCCAGACCCCGATGGCCCTTGCCGTGGCCATGTTGATGGTCAGGTAATCCTTGGCGGGAAAGGAGAAGGGTATGGTTCCCGGTTCCTCTCCCAGGAGGATGCGCTGTACGTTCAGTGCCGTCCTTCTTGCAAGCCTGGGGAAGGTATCCTCCGGGTTCATGCCGGCCAGGACCCCCTTCCTCACATCGGATTTTCCAAAAAGAGCAAAGCTCGGAAGCCGGCGCTCGATCAGCCCTTCGACGAGGTGATCGAACTCTTCGGACTTCAGGTGAAGGAGCGGGGCCAGGTAAACGGCATCCACGTCCGGCTGAATCTGTGCCAGTGCTTCCTCTGCCGATTCCTTCACAGGGATGACCTGAAGGCCCACACCCATTTCATTCGTTACCACCGGGAATCGGCTTTTCATGGGTTTCAATGCATTCATGTAGTAATAGGTTGTAAAGACGGCGAGTTTCTTGAAGGGCACGATCTTCCGGAACATGGTGAGATCCCTGCGAACAGGGTTCGGGAAGGCCGTGTAGCTCAGGTTCTTCACGCCGCTTGCCCCATCCTTCTGCGGCAGCCCCTGGAGGTCCACGTCCAGGACCACGGGTGCCAGCACGGGCTTGGGGAGGCCGGTTTGTAGGCACACACAATTGGAGGCCAGCACGCCCACGGAAAGGAGGATGTCCACCTCCGGATCGGCCAGGAGTTTGGCATTGGCTTTGTAGACCCCTTCGGGTGTCCAGTCCGCCACGATGCGCTTGTCCGCAGGAAAGCGTACATCAAACTCCCCGCTGAGGAGATCCCTGATCTCCTTCTCGAAAAGATCCCTGATCTCTTTGTTCCGCTCCCAGGGACCATCAATGACCACCCCGAAACGAAACACCTTTTGTCCGGGGCCTGCGTGTAGCGTTGCCGGGAGGATGGGTACAAGGAGCGCAAGCACAACCGTGGAGAACCAGAGTTTCTTCATGACGGGTTCCTCTATTTGTCATTGATTCTACTGGCTTAGATGCAGAACATGCTGAAACGGCAACACTTTTATATAGAAAAGAGAGAAAGCGGTTTGAAACGAAAGAAGTGTAGGAAAAAGACGCTTATGTGTAAAGAGGTAAGCTGCCCAACTGAAAAACGTGGTTTTTTACACCCCTGCATTGTATGATCCAAGGCCGAAAACGGTGGTTTTTCAGTGGCACACGGCCACGGGTTCCGTGAAAGGCAAGGGAGATGATCGAATCACGTTTGACCGCTGATACACGAAAGGTCGGACACCGCATCAACGGGAGGATTTACGGGCATTTCATCGAGCATCTGGGGCGATGCATCTACGGGGGTGTCTGGGACGCGGACGGAGCAAGGCAGGATGTGATGGAGCTTGTCCGGGAGATGCGGCCGCCGGTGGTGAGATGGCCGGGTGGGCTCTTCGCCGACGTCTATCACTGGGAGGATGGCATCGGTTCCCTGGAGAAGCGGCCGGTTCACAGGAACCGCTACTGGGGCTGGTCCGGAAAGCGCTTTGGCCCAACCGAGACAAACCGGTTCGGCACGGATGAATACCTTGACTGGTGCAAGGCCATGGAGGCCGAGCCCTACATCAACGTGAACCTCGGCACGGGTACGCCCGAAGAGGCGGCGCGCTGGGTACGCCACTGCAGGGACAGGGCCCCGGAGGTGAACATTTGGGGGATCGGCAACGAGATTTACGGGATATGGGCGCGAGGCCATACGGGTCCGGAGAAATACGGACGACGGTACCTGGAGTTCCTCCGGGCAATGAAGGCCGAAGCTCCGGAGATTCAAAGTGTTGCGGTGGGCACGGATGAAACGTTTCCCAACTGGAACCGGAGACTCCTGGACGAGATCGGGGAAGAGCTTACCTATCTCTCTTTTCATGTGTACCTGCCGCGCCTGCTGTTCTTCATGAATTTCGTAAGACCCATAAAAGACACGAGGAAATCATACCAGGCCATCGTTTCTGCCCCGAGGGTGATGGATCAGAAGATCCGCTGGGTTGCCAATCAGATCGCCCGGGCACTGGGCCGGGATCACAACGTGAAGATCGCTCTGGATGAATGGAACCTCTGGTGGGGCATCGGGCACCTCCTGAAAGCGGAATGGTGCCTCCGGGATGCACTCTTCGTGGCTTCCACGCTGCACGTTTTCCAGAGGCACTCCCGGTTGGGCATGGCGAATTACGCTCAGATGGTCAACGTGCTCGGTGCGGTCATGACGGATGAATCCTCGGCCGTGGCCACGCCCGTCCATCAGGCCTTCGCGCTCCTCGCCCGGTGCACCGAGGCGTTTCATGTCCCCGTTGAACTGGAGAGCCCTGCAACCTTCTTCAATGAGCGGTACGGGCAGGTTTCGTCCCGGCCGGATAACCCCCTGATCGATGCGGCCTGCTCGATTTCCGAGAACCGGGATCGAATGGCCCTCACGGTTGTGAACCGATCCTGGTCCCAGCCTGTAAGAATCGGCCTGGAGATTCAAGGGTCGAGAATCAAGGGGGAGGGCACACTCCACATCCTCACACACAGGGACCCCCACGCCAGGAACAGCTTCAAAGACCCGGAACAGGTCAGGATGAAGAGCGGGCCCCTCGATGCCGGTTGTTCAGAGCTGGAGGTGCCTGCCCATGCCGTGGTGGGCATCCGCGTGCCCATCGAGGCAGAGCCCGGCTAGGCCGAACCTTCCACGCTTCCACTGCTCCCGTCGTGAAATCTTCTATCTTCGGCAAAGAAAACCTTTTCAAAACAATAGATTGGAGATCGTTTTGTCCGCTTCGGTGGAAGGGGTCGCAACAAAGCGGATCCGGTAGAGTCGTGTGGAAACTGCAGGTGGGAAAACGGACCCACCGGACCCCGGCCTTATTCTTGAACAGGATCGAGAACGTTTTCTATTGCCTCAGCCAGGTCACCCACGGTGAAGGGTTTTTTCACGACACCGCAAAATCCGTAGTCCTGGAACCTGGACATGACCGGGTCCTCGGAATAGCCACTGGAAACAATGGCCTTCACACCGGCATCAATCTTCGTGAGCTCCTGTATCGCCTCCTTGCCCCCCATCCCTCCCGGAAT
>CAZSUQ010000307.1:0-6510 GCA_964609935.1 uncultured Thermodesulfobacteriota bacterium
ACCCCTTCTTTCTCTGGATCATCAACGTGCCCAGTGAGAGTGAAAAAGAAAGGGTTCGATCCTTTGTCGGGAACAAGCTGGCCAACCTCCGGGGATGAAGCCTCCGGAGATCGCCTCGAGTCGTGGATGCCATGAAGAAGATCAAAATCGTCTATCTCATTGATGAGCTTTACGTGGGTGGCACGGAAAAGCAGCTTCTCCAGACCCTCCGCTTCCTGGACCGAAGCCGGTTCGAGCCCACCCTGATCTGTCTTCGATCCTCCCCTTATCTGGAAGCCCTCGAGCTGGAATGCCGGGTGATGGTTCTCAACGTCGTTTCCCTTCGCTCGTTTTCCGCGTTGAGAAAATGGATCGGACTGGTCCGATGGGTTCAAAAGGAGCGGATCGACATTCTCCAGACCTATTTCTTTGACGCGAATCTGTTCGGTGTTCTTGCAGGAAAGATGTCCGGCAGGGTTCGCATTCTGTCCTGCAGGAGAGATATGGGATACTGGGTGACCCCAAACCTCCTGTGGTGGCTGAAACGGGTCAATCCGTTCGTGGACCGATTCCTCGTGAATTCCCAGGCCATAGAAAGGAACCTGTCTGTGCAGGAGCGGGTCAACGGGGAGCGGGTCGATGTCATCCCGAACGGGGTGGACACGGATTATTTCTCCGGGGTGCAGCAGGTCGCTGTGGAAACGGAAAAGAAAACCCTGTCGATACCGGCGGCGTCCCTGGTGGTGGGCATGACCGCCAACCTCAACAGGCCCGTGAAGCGTGTGGAACTGTTCATCCGGGCCGCCGGACGCGTCCATGCCGAGTTGCCGCAGGCCTATTTCCTTGTGCTGGGCGATGGAAAGCTCAAGCCGGATCTCGAGGCGCTGGCGAAACGGGAAGGTGTGGAGCACAATGTCATCTTTCTCGGCTTGAGGGAAGATTTTCTCCCCTACCTGGCCATGATGGACGTGGGTTGCCTGACGTCGGATTCCGAGGGCTTCCCGAACGCGATTCTGGAGTACATGGCTGCAGGGTTGCCCGTGGTCGCCCCCGCCGTCGGTGGCGTGGGTGAACTTGTGCAGGATGACGAAACGGGTTTTCTTGTGCCCACCGGGGATGTGGAGGCCGTTGCCTCAGCGATCCTTCGATTGCTCAAAAACGCGGCGTTGAGAGAGACATTTGGAAACAGGGCCAGGAAAATCGTTGAGCAGGAATACGCATGGGAGAGGATCGTGGAACGGTTTCAGGCCTACTATGTGTCCATCCTGGAGAACAGGCCGTGAGTCCCGGTTCCAATGAACCTTTTTCCGTTCACGAAGGATCCGAAGAGGGAGAGAAGGCCGGTCCAATGAAAAAGGTGAGCTTCCTGTTCATCGCATACGTTTTTCCTCCGATTCCCTATGCCGGGACCTACCGGACCATGCGTCTTTGCAACGGTCTGGCAGAGCGGGGCCATCCCGTCCATGTGGTTTCCATCCGCCCAGGAGAGGGGATCCACCAGGATGCAAAGCTGGCGGACGCGCTTCACCCCAATGTTCGCGTGCACCGGACGCGGACCGTTGATCCGTGGATTGCCTATCGAAGAAACATCCTCCCGAAGAGGAGGTTTCGTCTCATCCGTCCTGTGCTGGGCCGAGTTGTGGATACGATCAGCACGCCGGATCACATGGTGGGCTGGGTCCCTTTTGCGATCAAGCGAGGAAAACAGATCATTCGGGACCAGGGGATCGACGTGGTCTACACCACCTCTCCGCCACACTCCGAACAGATCGTGGGTCGGCTTTTGCAGAAGGCTTGCGGGGTGCCGTGGATCGCCGACCTCAGGGATCCGATCACGGAGAACACGGTCTATGACCATCAGAAGATTCCCTGGAGGCAGCGATTCGTGGACGTGAAACTGGAGCGGTCCATCATCCGGTCTGCGAATGCCATTCTTCTCAACACCGAGCACAGCCGAAAGGTGCTTGAGGAGAAGTATCCGGATTGTGGACGGTTCCATACCCTACGGAACTTCTTCGATCCCAGGGAGTTCTCCTGTGACCAGGGCCCTTACCCGGAGTTCACCCTTTCGCACATCGGGAGCATCTATGCCCACAGGAATCCCGAGATTCTGTTTCAGGCCTACTCGACGTTTTTGCGCTCAGAGGAGGTGGACAGCGCTCGGGTTCGTGTCAAATTCGTGGGAATGAACGATCGACGCGTGCAGGACCTGATTGAGAAGTATGAGCTTGGGGATACGGTTTCCGTAACAGGCCTG
Source organism: uncultured Thermodesulfobacteriota bacterium (assembly GCA_964609935.1). Lineage (GTDB taxonomy): Bacteria > Desulfobacterota > DSWW01 > DSWW01 > DSWW01 > CAYTRL01. Next base: position 2,237 of record CAZSUQ010000307.1, read on the forward strand.
GTGAGCCACCAGGAAGCTCTCGAGATCATGAGCCGTTCACATCTGCTGCTGGTGATCAAGGGGTTCGGGGAAAAGGGGCTGGGGCAGATTCCCGGAAAGATCTACGAGTACATCGGATCCGGAAACAGCATTCTGTGTATCGGTCCCGGGCAAAGCGAGTGTGCCAGGGTCATACAGGAGGTTCAAGCCGGGTATACGGTGGAGGATGACGTGGAGGGGCTCGTCCGGATCCTCGAGGATGAGTATCGCCGGTACAACCAGGGGAAGCAGTCGGGACAGAAACGGGATGTGGATAAAAGAAGAGATGCGTTTTCGGTTGAGCGTGCTGTGGATCGTTTTCTCGAGATCGCCGAACCCCTCTCCTCTTTCCTGTAACCACCCATTTTTAGTCGGTCGGGGGTAAAACCATGGCAGGTCTTGTTTTGTGCTGGAACCGGGAATCGGAGAAAGACCGGAATCAACTCTTTCGCAGGATTTGTGGCACCTACGGAGAGAACAAGGACCTCGTGAAGGGCTACGAAGGGGATTGCGGACCGTTTCGGATCGGAAAGTTCGTGCGAGCGGAATGCAGGGAAGACCGCAACGTCTATGAAGACGAGCGCTTTCTCATGGTTGTTGTGGGGAGCTTGTTGTTTGAGAAGGGATCCTGGGATCAATCCCTGGGAAGGATTGCGGAGGCCCTTGCTTCAGAGCGGAAGATCACCGAGATCGTCAGGGACTTTGACGGACACTTCCTGTTCCTTTTGCAGGAGAAGGAGACAGAGAAGGTTTTTCTTGCAACCGACCCCTGTGGCGTTATCGCGACCTATGTGTACGAGTCGGAGGATGCCTGTCTTGTGAGCAATTCGTCGCTGAGCCTTGCGACGGCCTTGCCGGTGAGTCCGGATCCCGAATCCATGGCCCAATACCTTCGGGTGGGCTATGTTCACGGTTCCGATACGTTGTTTCAAGAGATCAAGGTTCTTCAACCGGCAACACTCTATGAGGTGGACACCGGTTCGGATCGACCCAGGCTGGTCCCTGTTCAGGAGTACTGGACGATTCCTGAAGAGGTGGCAGAGGGGATGCGCCTGGAGGATGCCCGGGATGCGTTGATTTCCACTTTGGGCCCGATCATGAAGGGGATCGACCTGAAGAACAGCATCATCGACCTTACAGGGGGCTATGACTCCCGGTTGATTCTTTCTTTTCTTTACAAGGACGGGGACCCGAGGAAGAGTCTGCACACCTACGTGTTCGGTCCTCCGGACTCGTCGGAAGCGCATTGCGTGGAGACCACAAGTCGCAATCTCCGTATCCACAATCGTCACTTCAGCTTGCCAGAGCCGTGGCCCGAGATGATGGCGCAATATTTCTTCAAAGCCCATCGACTGTGTGATGGGGAGGAAAATGCATGGATTTACGCCCCGATTCTCTGGGCGCAGGAAACCAAGGCCGAGCACTTCGGATGTTCGGTGACCGGGTTGGGTGGAGAACTCTACAGGGATTTCTGGTGGCTCCAGGAAATGGGAGGAATCGGGAGAAAGAAGCCGGCAAAACTCGACCTTTTGGTCCGGTCCAGGGTCTTGCAGTACGGACACGATTTGGACGTCTATACGGAAGACTGGAAACAGCGAATGGGTGGAATCCAGGATCTCATCGTGACAAGGTTCAGGGATACGAACCGGGTGTTGGAGGGGCTCGACACCTACAACACGATCCAGATCGATCATCTCTATCTGAGGGAAAAGATAAGAAGATGGGCATCCCGAACCATCAGCAGCAGCAATCAGATCATCCGGTGCATCAATCCTCTGCTCATGAAGGATGCTCTCTCCATCTCCTTTTCCATCCCTCCCAGGCTCAAACGATACAACAGGCTGGTCCGAAGCATTGTGGAGGAGGTATCGCCTTCCGTTTCTCGGGAAAGGCTCCTGAACGGCACCCCCTATCAACTCATGCGGGTCTCGAACGCGGTCCGGTTCGGCCCCCTTGCTGAGGAGTATGCAAAGAAGCTGGCTCGAAAGATTTCCCAGGTACTTCTTCGCCGCACGATTCTGCTCGATACCTCGTTGACCTACGATCGTTCATCTTGGTTTCGTGCCGCATGGCAGGAGGAGGAAGTCAGGGATCTTCTGTCCCACCCATCCATGAAGACGGGCTTCCTTTACGACGAGAGGCTGTTCCAGCGGTTTGTGCAGAGTGCGCAGGAAGAGGGCTTTCCGTTCCTCGATCAAGTCGGAAACATGCTGTCACTGGAACGTACCATGCGGACGGCAAATCTCGCGGAGTAAGTGTCGTCGTTTTTCCATGTTGCAGCGTCTGTTTTTTCGTCAAGGGGGAAAAGGCCTCTCCGGGCAGGAAGACGAAAATTGTTATCAGAATTCCAAAACTGAAACCGAACCGCCGTGGCTTTTTCTGCTGGACACTTTGCCGGCGAGAACCTAAGGTGTTTGATTTAAATGATTTTTTTTGATTTTGGTGCGGACACAGGGGGGCTTGCCCTAACGGACAAAGTGCAGGGGTTCGAGCCGGGGACAACTTGAAAATACGCTGATAAATTAGAAGGTTGGCCTTGTCCCGCCAAGAACCGTAGACAGGTATGATACTTGCATGTTTTTTCCTCGAAACACCGAAACAGGCTCGTAGAATTAGGGACGGCAGGTTCATTTTAAGGGAGGTTCAGAATCAATGATCCGATCAATGATCAAGAGAAAGAGAGGTATTCCGCTCAGTCTGAGAAGTGTATTCCTTTTCGGTTTGATGCTGTCGCTTATCTCTAATCTCATCCTGGTATCCGATGCCGGTGCGGAACTCCTCATCAGAGAAAACTTTGACGATCAAGTCGTTGACCCGGAGATAACCGTTTACAGCAACAACTGGCACGTCTGCAGTTATCCGGGCGACTATGCCTTTATTGAGGGCAGGGGAGGGCAGGGATACTCGTTTGTTACCGCGGGCCAGAGAAGCGCCTACCTGAACTGGAAGACCCCCCAGCTCCCTTCGTCATGGCCTTCGGATGAGTTGTACGTATCCTTCTGGATGAGGTATCCGACCTTTACGTCCACGGATCCCATGGAAAACATTAAGGTGTTCTACCCTCACTGGAACGGTACCAGCAGCTATGTTCACTATTCCATGGCCAGCGGCAATACGATCTATTATTCGGCAAAGGGCTCGGGGGACATGCTGACGTCAGGCAACTGGATCAACTGCCCGAACCAGACGGACGGGAATTGGCACCATTATGAATTCTATATCAAATTCTCCACGGCCCAGTCGCGATTCTGGTATGACGGTGTTTTGAAAAGGGATGATAATTTCTCGGACGGTGTCTGGTCCAACAGGATGTATTATGTTTCAGCTCCTTCCATCGACTCAGAGGAGGCAGGAGTCTTTACGCGGGCCGTGGATGACTGGGAGGTGTGGGACAGTATGCCCGGTTCCGAGCCGGGGGATGATCAACCCCCTTCCATCACCATCACCGACCCCACGAGCCAGCCCACCTATGATGCGGGTACTTCTGTGATCGACCTTGGCGGAACCGCAAGCGACAATGAGGGTGTGGTCGCTGTAACGTGGTCGAATTCCAGGGGAGGTTCGGGAAGTGCCGCGGGGACGAACAACTGGACCGTCTCGGCCATTCCTATCTCCGAAGGGGTGAATGTCATCACCGTCTCTGCAAGGGACGATGCAGGGAACACGGGGTCGGATACCATCACCGTGACAGGCCCGGAGGTCCCTCCGGATACCACGCCTCCTGTCATTTCCGGGGTTTCCGCTTCATCTGTCGGCGCAACCGGGGCCACGGTTACCTGGTCCACAAGCGAGCCGGCCACCTCCCAGGTGGAGTACGGCCTCTCTGGGAGTTACGGGTCCTCCACGTCCGAGAACTCAACGCTTCGCAGTACGCATACCGTGGCCCTGTCCGGACTGACGCCGGAGACAACGTATCATTTTCGTGTCCGTTCACGGGACGAAGCAGGGAACACGGCAGTATCCGGGGACCGGGTACTTGTGACCAGCGCGGTTCCAGGCGGGGTTTTGATCGATAATTTGACACCTGCCGACTATGAAATTGACACCATCGGCATAGGGACAACGGTCTATCTTGATCGACCCTATCAGGTTTCGGAACTCCCCGCGGCTTTTGAGGGTTTGCAGTTCATTCGCGGGAGAAACGAGGACCGCCGCAATACCTCGGAGAATTTCCTTCGTTTTCGGGTGGACAGAGCCGTTAAGGTCTATGTCTGTTACGCACCCGGCCGCACACCACCGACCTGGATCAGCTCTTT
>CAZSUQ010000308.1:0-6505 GCA_964609935.1 uncultured Thermodesulfobacteriota bacterium
CCCGTGACCGGCGGCCATCTCCACAACCGGCTCCGGGTCCCCGGGGTCGATGGTGAGGTTCCCGCGCTCGATCCCCTCTGCCTGCATCATGGACACCATGACCTCCATGGGTGTTCCTCTGAAAACCTCCTCCTCGCGCCGGAAGGTATCCCTTGCCACGCGCTCGATGTACTCGGTTCTCACCTTCTCCGCGTGTTCGCTGGTGAGGGGATTGACCCAACAGTCCACGATCCTGAATTCGCCTGCCTCTCCTGCCATCTTGTCCCTTTCACCTGATCAGGGCCCTTACGGGCGAATCAGAAAAAATTGTTCTCCAGCAAAAACGCCAGGACCTTTTCAGCCGCCTCGCGGGGCGGGAGTTCCACCAGGCTGGAGCTCTCTTTCTTTTTCTTTGCAGCTGCCCCTCCTCCCATCAGCATCTGAATCCTGGCCTGTGCGGAGAGGGAGCTGTCCGGCGCCCTGGCCTTTCGGGTGCGCGGTTTGGGGGGGAAAAGCTTCACCACGCTCGTCAACGGCTTCCCAGCTTCAGGATCCACCTCGATCCTGCCTGCATCCCACACCTCCACCTCCCTGTTCTGCGCCTCCAGGAGAGGCTCCAGCCTTGGGTACCTCGGCTCGTTGAGCCCTTTTTCTACAGTGAACAGTGCCGGGAAGGGACACTGAACCACCTCACGGTCCCCCCGTTCCAGGGCGCGGTGCACAACCGCCTCGCCCTGCGCCGGCCTTGTTTCCAGCCGGACCACTCCGCACACGCAGGGGATTCCGAGCCGTTCCGCGATGATCACGCCCACCTGTCCCGCTCCATCGTCGAGCGCCTCCTTCCCGCAAAGGACCAGATCAGGCTGCATCTGCTGGATCGCAGAGGAAAGAACGGCCGCGGTTGACCAGGCATCCGTGATATGAAAGGCAGGATCGTGGATTCGGATCACCCGGTCCGCCCCCATGGCAAGGCAGCGGCGAAGCCCCTCCTCTGCCAGCAGCTCCCCGAGGGTGACAAGGATCACCTCTCCCCCGTGGATCCCCCTCTGCCTGAGCGCTTCCTCCACGGCCAGTTCGTCCAGCGGATTGATGAGAGGAACCACGTCCTCTTCCGCAACGAAGTGTGTGGAGGGATCCAGCCCGGTACGTGCATAGATGTGCCGGATCTGCTTGACGCAGACAACGATCCTCATCGCTTTTCGCCTTTCTCCCTCATTCCATGGAGAGAAGTACGATCTCTGCGAGATCGCAGGTCTTGATTTTCTTCTTTCCAGGCAGTGCGCTGATTCCATCCTCGAACATGCCCAGACAGTACGGGCAGCCGGTGACCACCCTCTCCGGGTCGAGCGCTGCAGCCTGTTCCGCCCTCATGGAATTGATCCGTTTGCCGAGATGCTCGTGCATCCAGTTTCTCCCTCCTCCGGCCCCGCAGCAGAAGGCTTTTTCAAGGGACCGATCCATCTCCACCCGTTCCAGGTTCGGGACGGACTGAAGGACCTCCCGGGGTGCCTGAAGGTTCTTGTTGATCCGCCCGAGGTAGCAGGGATCGTGAAACACCACCTTTCCCGGGACCGGCACCTTCATCTCGATCCTGCCCTGGCGGACAAGGTCGGCAAGAACCTCTGTGTAATGCTGGACAGAAAGATCGCCTCCCACCTGGGGATACTCGTTCTTGAGCGCATGAAAGCAGTGGGGGCAGAGGGTGATGATACGCTCGATCCCGTATCGATGGAACAGCTCCAGGTTCCTCTGTGCAAATCGCTGAAACAGGTATTCATTCCCCAGGCGGCGCGGCAGGTCTCCACAGCAAGCCTCTTCCCTGCCCAGGATCCCGAAGTCCACACCGGCCTTTGCAAGAACCTGCACAAGGGATGCGGTGGCCTCGCGACACCTCGTGTGAAACGCCCCTTCACATCCCACCCACAGGAGAACCTCGCTTCGATCCTGCTCGGAAAGGACCTTGACCTTCAGGTTCCTGGCCCATTCCATGCGCCTTGCCCGTCCCTTCCCGTACGTGTCGCCAAAGATCTCCAGCCTGCGAAAGGTCTCCCTGAGCTCTGCAGGGAATCGAGCCTCCTCCAGGACGAGGTGACGGCGCATCTCCATGAGGATCCCCGGCTGATCCACGAACACGGGGCAGGCGGTCTGACAGGCGTGGCACGTGGTGCAGGCCCAGATTTCATCCCCGGTGATGCGATCCACCAATGATTTCTCTTGAAGTGTTTCCCCGGTACCGGGACGCGTTTGAGACCGTTCCGCTTCCATGCTCTCTCTGAGATCCCGCATCACCTTCCTTGGGGAAAGAGGCTTTCCCGATAGGGTGGCCGGGCACTGTAGCTCACACCGGCCGCACTCCATGCATGCATCCGCATCCAGGAGCTGCTTCCTGTTCAAGCCCCGAGGGCCTGACGCCCCAAAAGTGTTTCCCGGTTCAAGGCGAAGGGGATCCATGGTCCCGCATGGACCCGGGTCTTTTGCATAGGCATTCATGGGTGCGGTCACCATGTGCCTGAGCTTGCAGTAGGGGACCAGGCCAAAGAAGCCCGCCACGAGAAGGAAGTGGAGACGCCAGAGGTAATGCACACTCAGTGGATCCATGACCAGGATCCTGGAGAAGAGAAACCGAACGGGCATCCACAAAAGGTCCTGTGCGGGGGCCGCCGGGATCCTCGAAGCGCCCACGAGAAATCCGGTGAGGAAGATTCCGAACAGGATGCCCAGGATCGCCCCGTCTCCCCAGGACGATGTGAGGCCTTCGTCCCGCTTGTGCCATCTCCTCAGGGCTGCAAGCACGACCCCGGCCATGCCGAACAGGCCGGACAGGTCGAGAACGAGGGAACAGACACGGGAGACCGCTGAAGGGAGGGTGAAGGGAAACTGAATGGAAAGGACGAAAAAAAGCGGAACCACAAACCCGATGACCATGCCCGCATGAGCAAGACCTGCCCATGGATCCTCAAAGCCCTTTTTCTGGCCAATCCCGTACACCAGAAAGGATCGGAGCCTTTGCCTCCTCTGGCCCCCCTTCTCATTCCCTTTTTCTCCGAGACGTCAGAGCCTCCATCTCCGGACAAAGCCGAAGACCAAGGCAACGGCCCCGGCCAGGAGCAAAACCGTGTAGAAGAGGTGGCCGATCCACGTGGCAGGCTTCCCCAGGCGAAGATCCGTACCATGAAAGCTGCCGAGCAGGATTCCACCCTTCCCGGATGGGCCGTGACAGCTCCGGCAGTTCTTCTGGTTCAGGAGCGCGTCGTCCCCGTGAGCAGCCATTCCCTGATGGCAGTCTATGCACAGAAACCCGTTAAACAACTCGGACAGGTCGCCCTTTCTGTGAGCCGATGGTTGAAAGGTCAGGAACGACCTCACCCGGTCATGTTTGCCGGACTCGGCCGGATGACAGACCGAGCATGTATGTTTCAGGTTTTCCGGGTGGACACTGGAGGCCGAGCTGGAAGGGGGCAGGATGAAGTGCCGGGTGTGACAGTCGTGACATTGAGGCCTCCGGTCATCCTCTGCTCCTTCCCCGTGACGGTTAATAACCTCGTCGTGGCACTCTGTACATGCCACGGTTTGAACCACAGGAACTCCCGGAGCAGCCGATGCCACGTCCTCCCCGTGGCATTCATTGCACTCCAATTCCCCCCCATGCACCGATTCCTTCAGGTTGGATGCGGCCGCCTCTTTACGTCCCTCGAGGCTTTCGTGCTCCTCATACCTGTAGGAATCCCCTGCCACCGTGGCCGCGGCCTGGAACAAAAGGAGCCACACAATGGCGAGAAAGGATGCAATGGGAGCAAGCGTTCGAATCATGCCTTCTTCTCTTCCGCTTTTTCTGAAGCCTTTTTCTCCTGATCCTTCCTCTCCTTCACCAGACGGATCAGCTCCGGAATCACCTGCCTCGCGTCTCCAACGATGCCGAGATCAGCCATCTTCAGGATCGGGGCATCCCTGTCTGTGTTGACGGCCACCACCTTCTTCGCCTTTTCCATGCCGCCCGTGAACTCACTGGCGCCGGAGATGCCGCAGGCCACGAACAGCCTTGGAGACGTGTTCTTCCCGGTACGGCCGATCTGCCTCTCTAAGGGAAGCGTCCCTTCATCCACCACCGGCCTCGACCCGCCCACAGACCCTTCCATGGCCTCGGCCAGATCGTGAATGCATTGAAAGGATTCCTGATCCCCCACACCCCTTCCACCTGCGATCACGATCTCCGCCTCTTCCAGGGAAATCGTTTGGGGATCGCCCTTGATCCTGTGGAGAACCTTGAGGCGATCATCTGTGCCGTCGCTGCAAACAGGGATCTTCTGCACGTCCGCCCCCTGCCGGTCATCCGGGTCCTCGCTTTCCATCACCTCCGGGGACACGGTGGCGATGCGAACACCCTCTGCCGATGCCTGCACGGTGGCGTATAGCATCTCGTCCGACACGGGCTTTACGAAGTCCAGCCGCCCGCCGGATCCCACCTTGATGTCCACGCAATGGGTCACAAGCGGGGCCCTGAGCTTCGCAGCCACCCTGGCAGCCAGGTCCGAGCCCAGGGGATCGGCAGCGAAGAGGACCAGGAAGGGTTGCTTCTCTTTGATGAATTGCGACACCAGGTTCGAAGTGCGTTCCGTGCTGCATGCTTCGACGGGTGGATGTTCAAGGACAAAGACCTGCGGGACACCGTAAGGACCCAGGGCACGGCTCACCTCTTCCATGTCGTGCCCCAGGACAAAAGCGGACAACCGGCTCCCTTTCAGCTTCTTGCAAAGACGCTTGCCCTCCCCCACCAGTCCAAAAGCATTATCCGTGAACTCGCCCTGCCGGCATTCGGCGAATACACATATCTCTCTTTCTTCCTGGGAGCGCTTTTCCATGGAGTGGCTTCTTTGCGGGACGTCCTATTTACCCAGCTTGCGAAGATTAGACAGCTCGAACATGGAATCCGGGACGTCCACGTTCGTGTGGGGAGCAACCAGCTGTGGAGTGAGGGTTGCGTGATTGAGCTGTTCGTCGATCATGGCATTGCACATGGTACGCTGGGTCATCCAGGGCTTGGTCCACTGCGTGATCAGGTACTGGAACTTCCACAGCTTGCCTGCACGATCGTAGTCCTCGTTGTAAGCGGCAGCGTTCATTACCTTGTCGATGTACACGATGCGCTTGCTGTATGCATAGCTCTTCTCCTTGGGCACCATCTCCATGACGTAGAAGGAGCGAACCTCCCAGACCGCATCCAGGGGCACCCACGGCTTCAGGTTCGGAACCTGGTCCTTCTTCTCGTATGCATAATAGGTGTATTCCTGGGGACTGTGCATAACCGCAAGCATCTCCCTTTCGCCCAGGAACTTGTAGGTCATGGAGGTCACCTTCCCGTCCCACCCCTGCTTGTCGTCCAAGGTGAAGTCCGACCCGGCAAAGGAATCGGACCTGGAGGCAGCGGATATGCGCTTGACCCTTCGTATGGAAGGTACATAGGTCCAGACGTCGTCGTTCTTGTTCACGTCCAGATACCGGACCGTCAGGTTGGCCACGCCTGCCATGTCATAGGGGCTGGTGACCACGGCCAGGGCCTTGTACTGCACACCCTGGGGATTGGGCAGGGCATGTTTTCCGTCTTCGAGAAGATGGATCCGGCCGTCCCAGTATTTCTGGTACCATGCGAGCGTTGCCTCCCTTTCCACCCCTTTCAAGCCCACCCACACGAGCTTCACGCCGCTCAACTCGATCTGGTCCAGCACGGCCCATCGTTTGTCCCAGTTCCACATGATCTTGATGGCCCTCTGGGGATCGTCCGGTGCGATGTCAGGGAAGGGATAGTCGGCCACGTAGTTCTTGAGGTCCCCGTCCGGCCCGATTTTCACCTGGGATGCGTACTTATTCGTTGCCTCGAGAAAGGCCTGCGGAGGTGAGAGGTCCTGCGAAGGGCCCACCTTCATGGTCCACCCATCCTCCTGAATCCACGCCTGCATCACAGGGTGAACATATTCCCTGTACTGCTCGAGGTTTTCACGGTCAATCACGGATCCCGGCTCAGGAGGACCGGCCCACAACGGGCAGGGAAGGAAAAAGAACAGGATCGGAAGAATCCTAAACAACCGGGTAAGAAGCAGGTCAAGGGATTGAAGGGTACTTCGGGCGATTTTGCCATCGTGCAGAACAGGTTTTTTTCTCATGATCCCCCCATTCTCCAGGGTGGATGGACGTTCCGATTTCCTCTGGAAATTCAATCAGATTGAATCCCGGCTGTCAACGATCTTTTCATCTTGAATAAACCATGATGTTAAATCTAATATGTTGATATTTAAACAATTATTTTTGACAGGTTTCGTCATTTTATCATCTCAGATGAAATGTTATATTCTTGTTTTAAATTTTATTGCAAAAGGGAACTTTCTGTGTTAGCAACAGACATGAACCCTTGCGTAAGATATAAAAATTACGAATTTTCACCCTGCATCAACGTTGTACGAATCGCTCGTGGAGAGCGCCCCTACAGTCCCGACCCCGGTGAAATCGGCTGTGGAAAGATCGAGTCTTTTCA
>CAZSUQ010000309.1:0-6500 GCA_964609935.1 uncultured Thermodesulfobacteriota bacterium
GGTCCGGGTCAGCGTTACCTTCCTCTTCACGCTCAAGCTCCTCCAGGAACCTTGCCTGGACTCTTTGCAAGGATTCTGTTGTGACGGATTCCTCAAAGGACATCTGTTTCCGTTCTTCCGGTGTATGCCCGAGTACCTTTTCAACAGAAGGGCTCACATAGGTGTTGCGAAGATTTATATCGATCGTCCATACGACGTCGGCCACCTTCTCCACGAGGAACTTGAACCTCTCCTCGCTCTTCCTCAGCGCCTCCTGCGCACGCCTGTGCTCGGTGATGTCCTGCCAGACACAGTGGCTCTGCTTGATGGAGCCGTCCTCTGCGCGTTCAATCCTTGCATTGAACGAGACGACGATTTCCGAGCCGTCCTTTCTGATCATCTTGAACTCGGCACCCGAGATGTCGTCCATGTCTTTGAATTGTAAAAAGCCTTCTTTGAACCTTGAGAAGTTATTCCTGAATGCCTCCCGAATTTCCGGGTGAATGAATTCCGAGAAGTTCCTGCCCAGGACCTCTTCCTTCGTGTATCCAAGGGTCCTGTACCATGTATCGCTACATGAGATGAGATTCCCGTCTGCATCCAGGGACTGGTAACCAAACGGGGCGTTTCCGAAGAGGACCCTGAACTGCTCCTAACTCTCTCCAAGCATCGGGTCTATGTGCCTGAACTCAAGGATTCTTTGCTCCAGTTCCTTGACCCTTTCTTCCAGTTCCTCAGAGGTTCGTTTCCTGGCCATCAGATCAATCCCCTGTCCTTTGTTTATCCATAGCAGAATCCATCAAGTCGGGACGACTGAACCGGAAGAATGACACGCCCAAAACATTATTTTTTACAATAGCAAATGATATACTAAACACTCTAGCAGGAATAACAAGTCCCGCTTTGAGCCATTCAACCATGAGGCGGCCACACAGGATTTCCATCCCGGCTTTTATGTGGATTCGTTTTCTCCGGATTTCGTGCCCCGGTCAAGGGCCTCGGCGCGCTTCTTGAGGGCCTGGTTCATCTGCTCGAATCCCTGGCGGGTCCTTTCCCCAAGGAAGGGTGAAAGCAGGGGAATGAGAAGGCCGCGGAATTCCTGGCGGTGGACCAGGCGGACCCCTCCGTCTTCCAATGGCTCGATCTCGAAGATGTGGTCACCGTCCGCGAGTCCTGGCATGAGGGTATGCCCCTTCCACGCAAACAGACGCTCCGGTACTGCATGGCTGACAACCGGGCGAAAGGTGACGGGGCGCTTTCTTCCCGGCAGCTTTGGGTGACATTCGAGCCGGGCCCCTACCCTGACCTCGCCTTTCGCCCGTACCACAAAGGGATTCCAGAGGTGGTATTTGGGGAGTTCCACGAGTACGGACCAGACCGTTGCAGCCGTGGCGTTGATTCGGATCTCGGTGAACACCTCCCGCATGGAATCCCCTCAGTTGCAGGCCCCTTCGATCCATTCCACCACGTCCGGAAGGATGGACGGAACCTCGTCCACAAGGAAGTAGTGCGGAAACCCGGGATAGAGCTTCAAGGTCTTCCGGCAGGTGAGACGACGATAGATGTCTTCTACATAATCCGTGGGAAAGATGGTGTCCTTCTCTCCATGCAGGATCAGGACGGGTGTCTTGATCTGCTCCACCGGGCAGGGCAACTTCTCGGTGGACAGGGAGGCCATCCCCTTCAGGCGGATGAACGGAACGAGCAGCGGGTCATTGTAGAGCAGTGTCTTGGAATCGCCCAGGTCCCGCACCGGTTCGGCCGCAAGATCGAGGTAGGTGATCATGGGGACCTTCCACTCCGGCAGGAGCCGGGCCAGACGCATCACAAGTGGCCTGGCCAGCCGACTGAGACGCGGATACCGGGTCAACCGCACGCTCTTCGGATCGGCCAGGTCGGCCAGGTTGTGACAGATCACACCTGCAACCGGATCCCCTGCAGCAGCGAGATAGAAGACCGTGATGCCTCCCTGGCTCGAACCTGCCGCTACGACAGGATCCCCGAAACGATCCCTTGTATAGGCAAGTGCGGAGCGCAGATCGGTCAACAGTTCAGGGACCGTGTAGCTCCCGCGCCCCCCTTCGCTGCGACCGTGGCCGCGTGGATCAAAACCCACGATGTTGTATCCCTTGTCCGCCACCGCGGTGAGAAAGTCACCGTAGAGCAATGCATAGGCATTGGTTCCGGGCATGAACAACAGGGTGGGCCTCTCCCTGTCCTGCTCGATGACATCGAGGTGGAGCCTCAGACCATCCGATGTGACCGAGTCCTGCTCAAAACGATGGAAATAGCTCTCTGTGCCTCGCTTTTTGCACAGCCCCTCGAAATAGGCTTCCAACTGATCATCGCTCATGATCATGGGGAATCCCCCTCAGGATCCGTCAATCCGGCAGATTCGCACCTTTTTCATGTGTTGCGTTGCCAGCCAGAGCAGGAGGTTCGGGCTCACCCGGTGTATGAGCCACAGGATCTTGGCCATGGGGGTAACGACGATGGTGGCTTTGTTCCTGGCCACACCGCGCAGGATAATGGAGGCACAGGCCTCCGGTGTAATCCCCCTGGGAAGCATGGCCAGGAGCTTTTCCCGGTGGTACTTGATGACCTTGCCCGTCTCCCAGATGGGTGTCTCGATCTTTCCCGGGCAGACCGCGGTCACCTTGACCCCAAGGGCTGCGGCTTCAGCCCTGAGGGTGTGGGAAAGCCCCACCACCGCGTACTTGCTCGCAACGTAGGAGATCTCTCCCACCATGGGGATCAATCCGGCCAGGGATGCTGTGTTGACGATGTGGCCAAACCCCTGTTTCACCATGAGCGGGTAAGCCGCCTGAACCCCGTTGACCACACCGTACAGGTTGACGTCCAGGACATCTTTCCAGTCCTCGTATCCGTAGTCATAAGCCTCGCCACCCACCCCGATACCCGCGTTGTTGAAAAGGTAGTCCAGCCGGCCCTGTTCGGTCACGGTTTCTTCCACCATCCTTTTCACCGCTTTAAAATCCGCCACATCCAGGGGCATGGTTCGGACCTCCAGCCCCCGGTCCCCCATGGAACCCTGCACCGCATCGAGCATCGTTCCGTTCACGTCCGATGCCACCACCCTCGCACCCCTGGCCGCCAGCTGCCCGCTCAGGGCCTTGCCTATACCTGAAGCCGCTCCTGTAACAATGGCCACCTTTCCGTCATAGCATCTCATCACGTCCTCTTTCTCTGTGATCACTGCTTTCAAAACAACCCGTCGAACGGCCGACGGGAACTCGTAACCGTGCCTGGCCGCAAGGGCTATATGTTTTCGGTGGTGTTCCGGGTTCCCTGAGTCCTACCCATTCAAGCCACCCCTCTGGTCACACAATGCGTGCAGGAGGCCTTCAAGGTCGGATTCTCTTTCTTCTGTAATCAGGCCTCTGGCCCGGGCATCCGCCAGGTGTGCCTTCATTTTGTCCGGAGTGGAACCCGGCTCTGAGGAGACGGCTTCGGAACACTGGCGAACGACCTCGAGGTCGATGAGGTTGAGCTCGTAAAGGGAAAGACCGAGCTGGAAGGCGTTCTTGACGGGAATGACGAGATCACCAAGGTTCTTGAATCGGTCCGGGGGCGTGTTCTGGGCCAGGTGAATGAAGACCTGTTTCACCTCACCCCTCTCGCTGGGAAGCCGGTCCACAAGGGCCATGACATTCTTCCGGTCCTCACGGTGGACCCCTGCCTCCATAAGCCTTTGCACCGCATCCCCGGCGGAGATCTCGCCATGAACCAGCAGCGCGTACAGGTGGAACGCGGTTGCATCCATCTCCACATCATCCCCGAAAAGATACTCAGCCGCATGGGTGCGGTTCAGCCTTCCGGTGAGAAGGGCGCAAACCTTGTAGCCCACCTGCTCCCTCAGGCGGCGGGGCCGGCGCTCCCTGAGCGTGCGCATCCAGTCCTTGAACGTGATGCCGTCGAACTCCACACCGTCCATGAGCATCTTGGTTTCCAGCACCTTTCTGAGCAAAGGGGGGCTGCCGGTGACAAAGTAAAGGGGTGCGCACGCAACCTCGGCACCCGGCCCCCGCCTCAGCCCCCGCAGGATCTCGGGCATCCCGGCAATGGCCTTCTTGTCCACGGCAAACTCAATGGGGATGCGGCTCATCCCGCGCAGCGAGGAGAAGTGGGTGACAAGGTAGGTCTTGTCCACGTCCCAGATGAACACAGGGCCGTTGAATCCCTGGGGAAGGGTTCGGTTGTCGATCACCTGGAGCGGATATCCTTTTGATCTCTTTCCCATGAGCCTTCTGTCCGGAACGTCCCGGCCTGGTTGTCCGCCCTTACTGATATCGCAGTGCGGACAGCTCGTCGCCCACCGGGATGGTCATCAACTGCGACACCGATTCCACGACGGACAATTCTTCATAGAGGATCCGGTACACGGCCTGAACAATGGGAAGATCCAGGCCGATGGACTCTGCATACCGGAAAACCGCCTCGGTGGTGGGAACCCCTTCGGCCACCTGGGTCATGCTGTCCAGGATGTCCTGCAGTTTTTCGCCCTTGGCCAGGCGTTCTCCCACCTGATGATTGCGGCTCAAAGGCGAGGCGCAGGTGCACATGAGGTCCCCGATGCCGGCCAGGCCGCTGAAGGTGAACACGTCCGAGCCGATGGACACCCCGAGCCGTGCCATCTCGCTCATGCCGCGCGTCAGGAGCAGGGCCTTGGTGTTGTCTCCGAATCCCATCCCGTCCGAGGCACCTGCCGCCAGGGCGATGATGTTCTTGAATGCGCCGGCCATCTCCGTGCCCACCACGTCGTTTCCGCCATAGACCCTCATGCGTTCGCCTCCCCGGAAGAGGTCCTGCACCGCCTGCACCACCTCCTTGTAGGGCGAGGCAACGGTGGCCCCCGCCGGTTGCCGTTTCATGATCTCCACGGCCAAGTTCGGCCCGGAGAACACGCCCGTCTTCAGGGTGCAGGTCTCTTCTCTCAGGATAACGGACATGCGCTTGAAGGTTTCGATCTCGAATCCCTTGGTGGTGTGGCAGAGGATCTGATCCCCCTCGATGAAGTCCCCCACCACCCTTGCCACGGATCTGAACTGGCGGGAAGGGATGGCCATCAGGATGACCGGAGCGCCCCTGATGGAGCCTTCGAGGTCTGTGGTCGCCACGAGGTTGGGCGGGAGGGCGTGATCGGGAAAGTAGCGGCTGTTCGTGTGCTTGCCGTTGATCTCCTCCAGCTGCTCCTCCCTGCGAACCCATATCCGAACACGCCTGTTCATATCCGCCAGGATCGTGCCCAGAGCCGTGCCAAACGTACCGCCTCCCACGATAAGGGCATCCAGTTCCGTTCGTACGCTCATAGGGGTTTCTCCATAATGGGCAGTCCGAATCCGTCCAGCCGGTTCTGGTAATAAAAGAGAAGATTCCTGTCCCTGTGGAACAGCCGGTCCCCCTTGCGGGCGAGGGCAGGCACCCGATGATAGGTCTTCAGGTGGGCCAGGGCCTCGCTCACCACGGCAACCGGATCCTTTCGTTTTACGGTATCGTCCAGCCTTACCCGGCCCTGTTCCTCCATGCGAAGCAGCTTTTCTCGAACACGTTCCACCCGCTCGTAAGCATCGGTGAGGGGCAAGCTCCCTTTTGTCCCCCCGGTCCTCAGCAGCCTGTAGAGGTCCAGAGAGGGATTCAGTTCGTGCAGCCAGTTGAACATCGCGTGGGAGATGAGGTTGGTGGAGTTGACCATGGTGTCCCTGTGAAAGCTGTCCATGATGGACCGCGCCAGCTCCCGTGTGTACTCCTGGTCCCGCTGGCTGTCGAACGCGGGCTCTCCGTTCCTGAACACATACTTTTTCCGATCGATCACACGGCCTCGCCGGTCCAGCGACCTGCCCTGCTCATCCACCTCGTTTCCGAAAACGTCCAGGGGCTTGGAGA
This sequence comes from uncultured Thermodesulfobacteriota bacterium, assembly GCA_964609935.1. GTDB lineage: Bacteria > Desulfobacterota > DSWW01 > DSWW01 > DSWW01 > CAYTRL01. The sequence continues at coordinate 5,884 of CAZSUQ010000309.1, forward strand.
TCACCACCTGGATCCTGGAGTTCAGGGAGAAGAGCTTGCTGACAAAGTCCAGCACACGCTTGGGCTTGGAGAACTCGTCGTCCTCGATGATGTAGCGGCTCTTGCCCACCTCTTTCAAGTAGTCACCGATGAGCGTTTCCGCCTCCAGGACCAGCTGGTAGTTGATGGTGCAGGGCACCAGAAAGATGTCGGGCTTCTCCTTGCCCGCAAACAGGTTGTGAACATAAGCGTTCAGCCCCATGCCGAGCAGGCCCATCTTGAGCTTCTTCTCCACGGAACCGCTGCGGCTCCGCGTCCCTCCCGGGAAGAACATGTTGTGATAGCCCTGCTCCATGGTGCATCCTGCGTACATCTTCAGGACATCCTTGTACACCCCTGCCTTCTTCCGCCGGTCCACTTTGTAGGCGCCCAGGTTGTGCATGAAGAACCCGATCATCTTGTTGTGAAAGAGGTTCAGCCCGGCACCGTAGGTGAAGGGGGGAAGCCCCATACGGTAGAGCATATATCCCAGGAGGATGCTGTCCATGTTGCTCGAATGGGTGGAAACCAGGATCGTGGTCCCGAGCTTGGCAACGGACTTGAAGGCCTCGGTTTCGCCCAGGGTCACACCCTGGACA
>CAZSUQ010000310.1:0-5657 GCA_964609935.1 uncultured Thermodesulfobacteriota bacterium
GTCGTCATGCAACCGTTCCTTGGCATCCGCTTCAACAGGGATGTTCGTGATGACCGTTTCCATGGCAGGGGGTCGTTGATAGCGGTTCCACTGATTGAACACGGCGGCCGTGCCCAAATCCAGCCCAAAGGCCCCCACTACGACATCCGCTTTCAACGTACCGTTTTCCCCGTAGACGACCACGCCGTCCGATACGTCCTCCATGTTCGTTACCCTGCAATCCATCACCTCCACGCCATGCTGCTTTGCCTGACTCATCATGTACTGGTCCCACAGGCACCTGCGCAATGCATAGGAGCGATGCGTCCCGGACCCGAGCTGGACCTCATTCCTGGCACTGCAGAGCCGATAGGAGCGGATGGTGCGCTGGATGAGGGCATAGGGAAACGGAATCCCCAGGTCCCACCGGAGCATATCGTCAATGGGAGGAGAGAGAACACCGGCACACTGGTTGTAATGCTTTTCGTCCTGAAAGTTCTTTCCTTCGTAGATGACCACGCGAAGATCGATTCCGCGCTCCTCGGCAATCCGTTTCAGTGCGATCCCACAGCTGGTACCCCCGGGACCTCCTCCCACAATGGCCACGGTGTGGCCGTCCTCCTGAAAAGGGCCCAGGGGAGGCGAATGTCGGACAAGCTGGACCGTCTCGGTTTGCCGCGGGTTCTCCGCGACCGCTTTTCGCTCCCGGAGGCGGAGATGGAGGCCCGTGAGGAGAATCCTGAAAATAAATCGAGGCTTCATGCTTGCCCAGAAGATGTCGCGATACCGTGCTTCACCTGTGAACAGGTTCCATGTGAGAAAATGAAGTGCCTGGGCCGTCTCGCCCCTCGGCCTTTTGCGAACGACCTCCATGTGGGCACGAACCCAGACTCTTCTGGAGGCCACAAAATCGTTCAGTTGGAAAAGAATCCTTGCATAGCGGTTCTCCTTTTGAAACTCTTTCTTCACTAAAAAATAATAAGACTTCCGGAGAACGTCTGCGGTCAGGCCGTGATCGAATGCGGCATGCACCGCGTACCGTGCCGTGTGAAAGGCCGCATCGATTCCGTTCTTGTAATAGCGGCTCATGGATGCATCCCCGATGAAGAGGAGACGATCGCCATAAAACCCCTTTGCCCCTTTCACCGGCAGTCTTGGACGGCAGCTGCAGAAACGTTCCGGCAGGCTCCACGCTTCCGGCAGGAGCCGGCGGACAGAGGGCGACTGGAGGAACATGGACAGGTGCCGGCTGTCCAGATCCTCCTTCCCCACCAATGTCACGGTTGCATAACGGTTTTTGGGGATGATGGCGGCGAATCGGATCCCTTTGATTCCAAGGGAGAATACGTGAATACGGTCCCCGAGCCGTTCCTCCAGGGCGCTTTTGCCCAGGTCAAGCTCGGTCTGAAAGGCGCGCACACAGCGGGGAAAACGATAACGGATGCCGCTGGCGGCCAGCTGCTTGCTGAAAAAAGAGCCGACGCCTGTGGCAACCACCACCAGATCGGCCTCCATGGCCCCGTCTTTCCACTTCACCTCTGCCCTCTCGTTCGAATGAGACGGCAGGGACAGGCCCTTGACATCTGCCGGCACGATCTCCGCCCCCCGCCTCAACGCCTCCTCGAGGAGGAAATTATCAAAGCTGATCTTCGCATCCTGACTGGAAAACCTGGGGCCGTTCCCACGGAAGACCACCGGTATGGGTCCCCTTCCGGGAGGAGCAAGCACGGAGTGGCTCCCTTCCCGCGTGTGAAACATATAGCTTTGGATCAACCGCTGGACCCTGTCCGAAGGAATCTTCATCCCCAGCTGCTCGAGCTGGCAGACCAGCCTCCAGGAAACCACCCCCGCACACATGTTGCATCCTTGCGGCCCCTCGGAAAGGAACTTCTTCCCGTCAAACAGAACCGGGCGGATTCGAACCCCCCTGCTCTCGGCCTCTCTCAGGGCGAGAAGAGAGAAAAAGCTGCCTGCCGGGCCCGCACCGATGATGGCAACGGTGGAGCCGTCCTCGAGCCGAGGCAATGTCCTGGCAGGGGGCGTCATCGTGCTGCTCCTTTTCTCCATAATAAAAAAGGGAGCTTTCGCCTGTGCGGGGGGGCACACGTTGAAACGTGCAGGCGAAAGACATCCCATAAACGTCATTTGTGGCAGGTGTACCACGTCGACTGATTCAAAAGTACCACTATGTGGTATCTCTGTCAAGGGAATTTTCTAGAGGCTGGAAAAACCTGAAAAACCCAGCTCCCCGCGCCCTTCCCCGCTGCGGCAGGCATCGATGCACCTTGCACAGTTCGTGCACAGGAGGTTCATGCCCTCCCTGTAGGGCGCCAGCCCCATGGGACAGGCGGGGGTACATGCGTCGCCCTTGCAGCAAGGGGCCTTCAGCCGCTCACCCCGGGCCTGAACCCCGAGGGTGTAGGGGATCCGGATCAGGGACAGACAGGAGCCCGTGGGGCAGAAGAGGCGGCACCAGAACCGGGGGAAGAGGAACAGTTCCACACCCAGGATCAGGAGGATGAATCCGAACTCCACGGAAAAGGCGTGATCCCGCACGAGCAGCATCGCCTCTGTGCTGAGAACACCGGGAGCCGAGACATAGTTCAGTACCGGGATCCCCACGGCACCGGCGGCTGCGGTGCCGGCAAGAAGAAAACCGTAGCGGACGATGTTTGCCTTCAAGGCATCCGGGACGGCCGGCCTTTCCGGCTCCGTCTTCTTCAGGACCCGAGACCGGAACACGGCCCGAACCCGGGCAACGCCGTCGGACAGGAGGTGATACGGGCACATCCACCCGCACCAGACCCGGCCGAGGATCACGGTGAGTAAAAGGGGAAACAGAAGGGATCCCACGATGGGCAGGCTCAGGCTGCCTGAGGCAACGATCGCCTGGAGGATCACGGAAGGATCCGCAACGCCGAGCCCCCCCACGTTCAGGGCATAGTACGTCCCGGTGACCGTATAAACCTCGAACAGGTTCAGCACGGGGATCACGAACATCAGGGTAAAAAAGAAGCCCTGTGTGGCTCTCCGGTACGGTCTGAACCTCATTCCCAGCCCTCGATTTCCGTATCGACCTCGTAGGGGAAGGAAAAAGACGGCTCCTGTCCGGCCCCACTGATCTTCTGCTTCCTGTCAAGGAGCTCGGAACCCTTCAGGGCCGTTCCCGGCTTTCCGTCCGGAGTGGAGGCGACCCCCTCATGGTGCTTCCGTGCCTTCCGGAAGAAAAACCCTGCCTCGTCGGGTGCACCCATTCCCGTTGGGATCACATTGATCGCCCTCCTGGGCCTGGTGGGGCATCGTTCCGTGCAGATCCCGCACCCCACACAGCCTTCCAGGACAACGGGCTGCAGGTTATTCTTCAACATGATGGCCCTGTCCGGGAAAGGACACACGTTGTAACAGGTGTTGCACAGGGCTCCGATCCTTGTCCCTGTATGGTCCGGCAGCACATCGTGATCGAAAAACAGGTGACTGTAGCAAAGGGACGGATCGATCTTGGCCCGTCCCATTCGAACGTGTTCCGGATTCTTGACCGCATTGTCCAGCGATCCGGTGGGGCAGAGCCGGACACACGCCATGCAGAGATAGCAGGCCTTGGCCTCGGGATAGACCAGCGGGGTTCCGATGGTGATGCCCCAACCTGCCCGCTTGATCGACCCGTAGGGGCAGACCTCCAGGCAGCGGTTGCACCGGATGCAAAGCGCCATGAAGCGTTCTTCCTCAACCGCGCCCGGGGGCCTGAGCCGGTTTGTACGATAGGATTGCCGCATCACGAATCCATTCACCAACCCTTTTCTGGAAAACGGTCTTTCGACCTCCAGGGAAGACGAGCCTCGTTTGTGGTTTGTTGTATAGAGAAGAAGAGACTAGTCTACCGATCCCTGCGGTTCCGGGTCGTCCTGCGAAGCTTCCTTGCCTTCTTTTGACAGCATCTCCTCCACTTCCTCTTCGAAATTCACATAGATGTGGCTGATGTCAATGATTTGCGGGATGCTCTCCTTCAGCCTCCCGCAGACACGATCCAGCGCCGACTGGTCCTGGACCTCCAGGTTTACAACCAGTTCCGTTCCGGACTCGGACTTCACCTGAAACGTCACCTCAGGGAAGGCCTCCAGGGCCTGCAGCACCTCTTTTTCGGAATCCGGGTCCACAACAAGGACACTTCCGGTAATGATCACGGATACTTTCCTTTCGCCAGAATGGATGGGAACCCCATGATAGCAGGGAGCCGCCCCCAAAAAAAGGATGTGCCTGATGAAATCGTGAAGAATTCCGAAACTGAAAGCCGGGTTCTCTTTATCAGAGGCAGGACCTTTCAGGGATGATCCATGTACCTTTTCAAGGTCTTTTCGATTTTTATCCTGAAAGGAAGCGAATCTTGATCTATGTCAAGGAAAAGCGATGAGGACCTCTTTTACCATACTATTTTAATAGGAAAAGGTTGGGAAAGCTTTTGCCCACCGCGGCCGGTCTCCTGCCTGTCTCCTCTTCTTCTTATTACATACATATAGTGAGTGGCCTTAACGTGAATGCATCGAACCCGGATGGGAATCCGGCACATTCAACCCAGCGGCTTTCCGTAGAAATCCCTGATGAGCATTACTGGAAACAGCTCATCAAATGCCAGTCCGCCTGCCCTGTCCACACGGACGCGCGCGGTTATATCCAGGCCGTGGCCGAGGGTGACTACGAGCGGGCCTACCTGATTGCGCGCGGACCGAATCCGCTGGCTTCCATTTGCGGGCGCATCTGTGGTGCTCCCTGTGAGGCCGCGTGCAGGCGCGGATCCCTGGACGCACCCCTTGCCATCCGTGCTCTCAAGCGATTCGTAGTGGAACGGTTCAGTCCCGAGCACCTCACAGGGATGCCCCAAACGCTTCTCGACCGGTTTCTAGAAACCGGCACACCCAACGCAGACCTCGATGAACTCGCCCACCTTCTCAGAGCGCGTTCCTCCGGAAAACTCCCCTCAGGGACCGGAAAGAAGGTGGCGATCATCGGTTCCGGCCCGGCCGGTCTTGCCTGCGGGCACGATCTGGCCCTCATGGGCTGTTCTCCGGTCATCTTCGAGATGGAGCCCGTGCCGGCGGGCATGCTTTACCTGGGCGTGCCGGAATACAGGCTCCCGCGAGACCTCATTCGGGCGGAGGTGGCGGTGATCGAGGCCCTGGGTGTGGAGGTACGCTGCGGTGTTCAGGTGGGAAAGGATGTGGCTTTTGATGACCTAAGACGCGAATTCGATGCCGTGGTCATCGCCACCGGGGCCAAGAGATCGCGCTGGCTGAACCTGCCCGGATCAGATGCCACAGGTATCTTGGGCGGTGTGGACTTCCTGAGGGCCGTGGCCCTGGGAGAGCCCATACCCATCGGTGATCGGGTCATCGTGATCGGAGGCGGGAACGTGGCCTTTGACGTGGGCAGAACCGTTCTTCGGCAGGAGCAGGTGGATGTGAGCCGCCAGGCCCTGCGAAGGGGGGCGCGTGAGGTTCACCTCTGCTGCCTGGAGTCCCTGGAGGAGATGCCTGCCGACGACATCGAAATCATCGAAGCCGATGAGGAAGGGGTCATCCGTAACAACAGCCTGGGCCCCCTGGAATTCATCAAGGATGAGAAGGGATACGTCACGGGGGTCACGTTCCAGAAGGTCGTGTCCGTGTACGATGAAGAGAAGCGCT